>DAWL01000110.1:0-1724 GCA_002505935.1 Euryarchaeota archaeon UBA226
GCAACCACAGATGCAACAACCGCATATGCAGCAACAGATGTACGGTGGACAACAAGTCATGCAAGGTACTGTTCAGAACCAAGCATTCGCCTTCCCACAACAGCACATCATAATGAGTGGAGATTCTGGCGGGAAACGTGTTGTCCCTTGGATAGGAGTGGGGTTGATTGTACTTGGATTGGTTCTTCCATTCATCGCTTTGGGTCCATTTTCAGTTAGTGGCTTTGAGATAATGGGGGCTGTTGCAGAAATAATGGATGATTTTAGTGGTGGAGATTCAGGAGTCGATGATCTAGAGGAATCAGATGATGCAGATTTAGGTTTCACGGGTATCATGATGGTGGTCGCAGCGATAATGTTTGGAATCTCTCCTTTCATCTATTTGTTGTCGGCTATAATTTCAGGAATATTGTTACTCATGAAAAAGAGCCCAAAATTGATGGGAATTCTTCATGTTAGTTACTTCGGTGTCCTAATGGTTAGTGCATTTTTGGGAACAGTTGATGCTGGGGAATTTGGCAGTTTCAGTTTAATCGATTTCCTAGGTTTCGGGTTCTATATGTCCAGTCTTGGTGCAGCACTATTCTTTGTAGATAAATGACCTAAGGAAATTGAAGATTTGACTTGAGTCGTCACTCTTCAACAATCCTAGGGAGCGGCCAAGTGTCACTAGGCCAAGGCAGCCCGTCTCTACTCCAGCATTGGACAGAATCTCCTCCCCAATTCATTTCCTTGACCATCTCTAAGCCCGATTCCACAAAGTCATCTAAGGTGATTCCCAAAGGAACGCCATCGATGAATTCTACATCGGCTCGGATATGTATCACTCTGTCAACCAATCCAGCATCGAGGAATAGGCGCGCAGTAGTTGGGCCACCTTCCAATAGGACCTCTTGGAAATCCATATCTCCGAGATAATCCATAACGCCTTTGAGATTGATAATGCCATCATTAAGCGCTCTCTTGATTGCCCACGGCGCTTGCATTTCAGTGCCATGGAATACCAACGTCTTTCCTCCATCATTCAATAGATTGGATTCTGGCGGAATACTTGCCATACTGTCTAAAACCACTCTAAGCGGTTGGCCGCCATGCCCAACTTGTACCCTTCTTACATCAAGACGCGGGTCATCTCTGACTACAGTTCCAACACCAACGATTACTGCATCCATTTCATTTCGGAGGTGGTGCACATTGTCCAAAGAAGCATCCGAAGTAAATCTCTTTGATTCAACCGATAAGTCATCTACACAATTATTGGCATCTACTGCGACCTTGAAAGTCACCATAGGTCTCATGTGTTCACACCAATGGAGAAAGGATTGCATTTGATGGGCTGCTTGTTCTTCCATCAGCCCATATCGTACCGATATTCCCGCCTTCTCTAGAACTGAAATTCCAGAACCTCTAACCTTGGGGTTAGGATCTCTGTGTGCAACAATGACTTCCTTGACCCCTGCCCACATTAGCGATTCAGTGCATGGTGGAGTTCTGCCAAAGTGATTACATGGTTCGAGTGTGACATATGCTGTGCTGCCATTTGGAGAGTGACCTCTCTCTTCGGCGTCGTGTATGGCCATCTGCTCAGCGTGTAAGCCACCAAGGTGATCGTGCCAGCCCTCGGCGATTATCTGATCATCCTTGACAAGGACACAGCCTACCAATGGGTTTGGCCTAACCCTTCCACGACCTCTTTCTGCTACTTCTATGGCTCGAGTCATAAT
>DAWL01000110.1:2019-4785 GCA_002505935.1 Euryarchaeota archaeon UBA226
GCTTCTATGGCTCGAGTCATAAATGACTCCTCCAATGAGGTCCACGACATGTCGTTCACCCTTGCGAGCAGCATACTACTGATGAGGACATCGACTCATTCAAGTCCAATTCTGATTCTGACGCAACATGGCGGAGATGCACTGCATCATCAATCCGATGAGTCGCGATGGCAATTCTGGCAAACTATGGCCAAAGATTCTTCCTCGGCTTGAAGAGAATTGGAAAGTCACTGCTCATATGACCGAGAGTGTTGGACATGCTACCGAAATCGCTTGGAAGTTGAGAAAGGAGTTTCAAGATGCAGAAAACAAACCATTGATTGTCGCAATGGGGGGAGATGGTACTGTCAATGAAGTTGCCAGCGCCCTCAGAGGTAGTGATTTGATTCTTGGATTGATACCAACCGGTTCGGGAAATGATCTAGCGATGGCACACGGCCTGCATAGAAAGAAACTCGATTTGACGATAGAGACCCTGAAAAATGGAATTGATCGTAGTGTTGGCGCTTTGCGTTTGGAAGGTGTACCTGCTCCATCTGTCAAAGGATATCCAGCACCTATGCCAAGAGAATGTGATGGACCGATAAATTCGGAGGGAAATGTCGTAAGGTGGGTATTCTTAGAATCAGATGCTGGAGTTACTTCGATGACCAGCAGGGCTAAACTAAGCAGAGGGAAATGGATTCGTGGTAGTCTGAAATATACCTATCTCGGATTGACTGAAGTCCTTCGCTGGAAGAAGAAAATGGCTTGGGTGAAAGTGGATGATGAGGAGCCCCTGAAAGGCGATATGTCTGTTCTTGCCTTTACAATGAGCGAAACTTTCGGAGGAGGGTACCGAGTTTGTCCTGGTGCCAGTCCGACAAATCCACATGGGCATTTAATTCTGGGATTCAATTTGTCGAAGATGAAGATGATTAGACTCATGGGGCCTCTGCGTAAAGGAACACATATCGGTCGCTTCGGAATTGAATACAAAGATGCAAAGAAAGTGGAAATTAGATCCCTTGGTGACGATGGAGAGCCTACAGACTCCTCACATTCTCCACCATTATTTGTTCAATCTGATGGAGAACCATGTATACAGACACCCGTGGTCCTAGAGTTCTATCCTAACCAATTAATCGTACGGGGAGCAAAATCCGTAGCTTGGAATTAGAACGAAAAGTCCGAGAAATCATCGTCATCCGCCATCGAAGGTCTTCGCTGGCGGGGAGGTGGAGATTCCTGTTGAGGTGGTTGGCTAGCCGCCCTTTGTTGACGCTGAGGAGGGCCGCGTGAACGGGCCTGTTCTTGACTCCGAGGAGGAGTTCTTTCTCTCGGAGGAGACCTCTCGCGTGCTGGAGGTGAACTAGCAGCCCTTGAAGGTGGAGATGATTGCCTTTGTGCACCACCTCCTGGGGGCCCTCTGGAAGCGGGTTGCGCGCCTCCGATGATACTGTCAACCAAACCTGATGATGAGGCTTGCATATCTTCCAATTTTTCCTCCATGTCAATTGCTTCGTCAGTAACGAGTACGCTACCTCCACCCATCTCCATGGTACTGCCGGAGATGCTTGGACCGGCACCTAGAACATTATCTAGACTGAAACCTTTGATCTCCTCTTCCTTGACCTTTGGAGATGAGGAACTAATCGTATCCTTCTTTCGCTTAGTCTTGGATATCTCGAGACCATCCTCTCTAGCCTCCTTAATCTCCTTCTTGATTCCCTTCGCTTTGGACACCCTATCCTTGCCAAGCAACATCGATGCCGCTGCTGCTGCACTTCGGCGTTGCATTGCAGTTGACAGAATGAACATACCAAATGCCCCTCCGCCTCCAATCGCCATCAAGGAAATCATGTAGGCCCAACGTCCAAGAATCGGAACGTCTCCATTGACCCATTCATCATCGCTCTCTCCGCTCATCGAGATTATGGTATCTTCACCGATTTGCACTTTAGTAGCCAGTAATATTTCTCCACCTGGCCCCTTGGTCAATCTACAAGCAATAGAGTCTGGAAGTTTACTGGTGGAAGTAAATGCATTACCTACCAAAGAATCATTGTCCTTAGTTAGGAAATACCCTTCTATTCGCACAGGCGTATGCCAATCCAATGCATTGAGGCCGAACAAGATATTCTCTGAGGCAGGAATTAATCCTAGTGTTAAGTACGCGGTGTCTTTGTCCAACTTCGGTTCTCCCAAAGTTCTCGGAGAAAGAGGGTTGGCCTTTTGCCCAGTTGCTGGGTCGCCGAAATCCTTGACGTCAACTCGCTTGGCATTGGGAGCAGATTGTTGCAAAGCCGTTGAAAAATCCATTATCTCAACAATGACAACAGTGGTCACTGCCTTTAGCAAGTCGTCATCGTCACCGGGTTCATCTGCACTTTGGAGATAATGATGATATTGAGATAGCCAGCCTTCAACGACAAATGGTTCCTTCTCTTGATCATCAAAACAAGAGGTTTTGTTGACGCTCATGGAATGTTGAGAGCCGGTTAATTTTGAATCGATAGAAACTCTATCTTCGTCTATTGAAACTGTGATTTCTCCAGTACCGGTCCCCCATTCTGCAACATTTGAACCTACACAACCGGAAAGTGGCATGATCAGCATGACCAAAGTGGCAAACAGTACCGTGTGCAAGCCCCGCATGTACCGCCGAGACGCGGCCTGATTTGAAAAACAATCGATGGTAAGCAGTGAGCCTGAACTACCTGCGTATTGAAGAAAGAGCAGCGGCTCGCAGTTGTAACTGCGGAGATCGCATAGCCTGGTATTGCG
>DAWL01000110.1:5102-6477 GCA_002505935.1 Euryarchaeota archaeon UBA226
GCGCCGGATTTGAAATCCGGTGGTTCACGCCACGGGAGTTCAAATCTCTCTCTCCGCGCCAAATCAAGCAATTGAAATTGCAACGATTATTCTATTCTCGAACGTTGTAGAAACAACACTGCGCCAAGAATTGAAAGAATTGTGAATACCACTCCAATCGATGGCGAGGAATGGGAATGAGAATCTTCTGAAGATTCCTTGAGCAAGGTGTTGACATCATCGACCAGATGCTCATCTGGCCAAGAATCTCCTAGGAAGGCTATGCGCTTATCCAATTCTTCGTCCAAGATGAATGTGACAGTGTTGTGACCAACGGTATAATTCGTCAATTCAACGGTTTCTTCGTCATCATGGCCATGTCCGCCCTCTGACAATGAGTGGGTGTGCATGTGGTCATGGGAGTCATTATCCGAATCATCCTCATCGCCATGTTCGGAATGGTCATGTCCAGAATGTGATTCATTATCGTCTTCAGAATCATTGCCCCCATCACCATGGCCTGAATGATCATGTCCGGAATGCGAATCATCTTCTTCAGAATCAGAATCTCCATGATCGTGGTGTGAATGGTCATTCAACATCTCAGGATTTGGCAACAAGGAAAGATTAGACGAACTGGCAGCCCAAGCGATATGAGTATCTGGCCCAACTTCAACAAAGCTGATGCCGACATCTGATTCATCCCATGAAGAATTACTAGAATTCCAAATGAGTAATGACCACCACCATGACCAATCATCTGGAGAATCTGTGCCGTTAATTCCAGTGACACCGTGACCATATTGCTCATCGTAGGTTGAATTCAATGAAATGTTGTTTGATTCAAAGGACATCGTGGTAAGATTCCAGCCTTTAGCATCCACTGGCAAATCTTCATTCATGACTGCGAAAGTTTCAGTTGTGTTATCAGGATAAAGAACCGATACATGATTCATCTTCACATGTGATTCAATGAATGTTCGATTAACTTGCAAACCAAAATTTTCCCACACCTGTTCAAGGTCTTCTCTCTCCCCTGTCAAATGTGGCCAATCGACCTGATGTAAATCTGTATATGCAGTCAATCTCTCTTTAGTATCATATTCTGGATCCAAAGATACTGAAACGAAATGAACTTCATCACCTACCTTGTCTCCAAGTTCATCGGCTACATGCCTCAATTTGGAAGTAATCAGTGGACATGTATCAGGGCATCGAGTGAAAATGAATGAGACTACCACTAAATCGCCCTCAAGACTAGAGAGTGTGAAATTCTGTCCAGTGTGGTCTTCCAAGGTGAAATCTCCAGCACTGCCTGAAGTCAATGGTACCCCCTTGTAATCCTCTCCGTGCATATGCTCAGAAGGTGAATCTCCCATGCATCCAGCAAAGGCAG
>DAWL01000132.1:0-9783 GCA_002505935.1 Euryarchaeota archaeon UBA226
GAAAGAAAGGCGACAATTGATCATTGTCCCAAGGGAGTCACCATATGCAACTGTACACCTAGAAATGATGACCCGCCTATCCGGTTATGGAGTCATAGTATTACCAGCCAGTCCAGCCTTCTATAATCATCCAAACAGTATCGACGACATGGTTGATTTCATTGTTTCTCGAATCCTCGACCACCTTGGAATTGAGAATGAATTGACCTCTAGATGGAGTGGAGAAGAACTGAACTGAAGACCCATCGTTTGATGAGTGTCGGACTACTGCCATTATTCGATGGACGCGCTGAAATCGCTGAGCGTTGCCGAATTGAAGGAGGATTTGAAGGCCCGCGGGCTTCCTGTTTCTGGACGCAAGGCTGAACTAATCGAGAGATTGCAACAAACGTCTCCAAATCTTGATTCCGTCGAACAGTTAACCTTGGATGCTGAAATGGTGGTCATGCCACCTGAAGAAACTGCGTTAAGGAGAGGAGTTGAATCATTACTCAGTCTTCCATTACCAGTGATTATTGTCGTAGGGCTTGTGGTAACAGGTTCTCTTGGTTATGCTGGATACGAATTAGTATCCGCCTTCTTAGATGATGAAGTAGAATATCCAGAACTGATCGATTTTGACGCTACTAGAACCCGAGGATATACAGAGACACTCCTCAGTTACGGACATGCCCAATGGGAAGGGAGAATGTCAGGTAGTCAAGAAGAATTGAATGCTGCACAGTATATTCGTGACACATTCGAATCTCTCGGCTATGAAGCGACTCTAGAGAACTTGACTGTGCCTATGTTTTCAGTGGTTTCCGCACCTACTCTACGCCTATGTATTCCGGGAGGAACTCCTTTCGTTCCACCATGCAGCCCTCTAGATACCGGGCAACAAATCATCGAATATGAACATAGAACAGAAGTAGTTCTACAGGGGTTCTCAGGAACCAGAACCATCAACTTCGGACAAGCCGAAGTAGTAGATCTTGGAGAGGGTGGTGAAGAAGAGAATTGGCAAGGAGCAAGCGGAAATATAGGTGTGGTTTTTTGGGATAATGCAGGAGTTTCAGGAAATACGCAAATCTACAGCCTAGCCGCACAATATGACGTTGCAGCACTTATCGTGATCAATACAGGACTAAACTGCGGCAAAGTGGAAGCCGACAATTGCGTCCCCATCTTCAAGAGCATAAATGTAGATGAGGTGGTTGAAGCGAATGGCGGAACCATGCCGGATGACATTTCATTTGTCATGATATCCAGCAATGCAGGGGCTGAAATTATGGATGCTGTCAACAATGAATCCGGTCTTTTGTCGATTAGTACCAATGTACAGAACACAGGAGAATTAGATGTCAGAGTTCCATGTGGTAGGTGGCAAGGTATCACAGATGATTTGTTGATAGTCGGAGGACATCACGATACGGTATATCACGGACCGGGAGCGGTTGATGACACTTCAGGAACGGCCACTGTTATGGAGCTGGCAACTGTATTCAGCGAGATACTGACAGATGGAGAATTACCTTACTACACCATGATGTTCTGCACTTGGGGTGGTGAAGAAGAAGGGCTATGGGGTTCCAAAGCATGGGTAGAAAAACACCAGGATGAATTACAGGAACACCTACGGCTTTACGTCAATCTAGATATGAACCATGTCGATATAGACATGGACACTAGAGGAAATGGAGTATACCTGTTCAGCAATTCGAAAGAGGACCTAGATCATATCAAAGAGATTACCAAGATTTACGAAAGTGAGAAATCAGCTGTTGCCTCCAAGTATCAAATCAGTTTCAGGCTTCTAGATGGTGAAAAGAATGGAGAGAATGCGATGCCTTACAATTCTGACCATGGTCCTTTCGTCTACGATTTGGGAGAAGAGAATGGAAAAGCAATTGTTTGCTATGGAACTGGTTCATGGGAATATCATACCTACGCTGATGACATGAGCAGATTCAATGAAGAAAGTCTATCCGTTTCGGGCACCATCTATGGCACATATCTGCGCTTCTTGGCAGAAGTGTGAACAGCGTAGCATTGACAAAGGCCGGGCCTAGACGCTCAATCATGGCGAAGAAGGCACACGCGAGTCATATCCTAGTACCATCCAAGGCTGATGCACTAAACATCATGCGCAATATTACGAATCTCAAAGAATTCCAAAGGTATGCAACAAAGGCAAGCAAGTGCCCAAGTGGCAGGAAAGGTGGAGACCTAGGTTCATTCAAGTCCGGACAGATGGTTCCAGCATTTGAGAAGGCTGTGTGGGACACCGATATCGGCACCTGCAGTGAACCTGTTAGAACACAATTCGGTTTTCACTTGATTTGGGTTCACTCACGCGATGAGTGATTGTATGTCCTTACGTGTTGGACTGGAGAATTACCACCTCGAGGCTTGCCATGGAGCCTATGATTGGGAAAGAGAAGAACCTCAACCATTCGTGATTTCTTTGTGGGCAACCTTGGCCAAGGAAGTGCGCGGAGAGGACTTAGATGCGACAGTTGACTATGGCGATCTACAAAGATGGGTAGACGAAGCATTTCTAGAAATGGCAGCCGCTCATCTTCTCGAAGAATTGGCGGCGAGAATCATTGATTTGGCCAAAGGCAATGAGATAATCTCTGAATTAGAGATTCGAATAGAAAAACCAGAGGCACCTTTACCTCACCCCGGCGGCCTTGCGGTAATAGAGCGCCATTGGAAGCGCTGAAACAGGGGCAAGTTCATTCTCTGTATGCCCGTCAAAGCCCTCATGGAGGAGCCTAGGGTCGACGAGGTATTCGTCCCCACCGTCGAAGAAGAAGGTGGAAATATCATCGGATTAGGCGTATTCTCCAGTGAGAAAATCGCCACCAATGTTCTGAAGGATTATTTCAGGCACTCTTGGAAAGGTAGCATCATTTCTGCCAATCTCGCGAGATGGGAAGTGGATATCATCGGACACGATGGACTGACATTGTTAGCAAAATGGTCTTGCCAAATATGCCCAATGTGCGACAGACCGACATTTTGGATAGATCTGGATAGTTTCAGTGCGCTTTGTTATGGTACGGCCTGTGGAGCATGGATGGAAGACAACATCCACGATTCAGAAGTCATAGATATCGGAGTTCCTACGATTCGTTGGTTGCATCAATCACGCTCAATAAAGCAAGCGATGATTGAATTCCGTAAGAAGAAGGCCGAGATGAAGGCCGCTGCTGGAGATTATGATGATGACATGGTCAACGCCTCGATGGAAGATGCCAAAACTCGAATGGAGAGGCTGATGCGTAAAGAGGGCCTAAGCTCTCTTGGTGATGCACTGGGCACATATGTCGACGAAGAAGAGTGATTACATCTCCTCGATAGGCACTATTCCCAAGGCAGAACAACCATTGGCCAAGTGTGAGCGACAGACCTGAGTCAACAATAGATCCAAGAGGCTGACTTTACCATCTTTGATGACTGGCCTATCTCTATAGAAACCGTTGAAGGATGATGCTAACAGCAATAGATGCTTAGCAAACAAGTGTGGACTGTGCGAGAGAATGGATTTCTCCAATACCTCTAGATGACGCCCTAGAACCCTTACCAATGAAATCAATGATTCTGAATCAGGAATCTCCGTCCATACCTCTTCTTCGATAGCCTGTTCTACCAACTTCTCAACATCATGCCCCTCAGAGGCAACCTTGCGTATGATCGAACAAGTTCGTGTGTGAGAATACATCAGGAAGGGGGCTGAATCCCCTTCGAAACTCAGGGCATCTTCCCAACGGAATGTGAATCCTTTTTCAGGTGCAACTTTGATGATGTTGAATCGGACTGCACTTGATCCTACTGCAGTTGCTATGCTGCGCATGCGTTCATCATCCAGTTCATCTCCACGTAACTCCTTGACTGCGATGAATGCACGTTCTTCCGCTTCATCAAGAAGGTCATCCATGAAAACAACATTCGCTTTACGAGTTGACATCTTACCCTCGGGCAACTTAATGAATGCATAGAATGCCACTTCAGGTGATTTTGAACCAAGTTCCTCAAGAGCGATTGAAACCTGCTTAGACTGTAGTTTGTGGTCTTCCCCGAGAACATTGATGAGACGATCGCATTGTTTCCATTTCCATTGATGATAGGCGACATCTCTAGTTGCATATAGACTTGAACCATCACCTCGGCGAAAGAAAAACTTGGTGCTCTTTCCCTTGATTCCTCGAGATTCTAATTCTAGGAAATGAGCGCCATTCTCTGCTAGACCATGCAATTCACTACTCTCTAACTGCTTCATCACTTGTAATACACTACCATCTATGACGAATTTCGATTCACGCGTAAAGGTATCATATTCTATAGCCAAACGCGATAGTGTATCCAACATCCCATCTAGTACTGGCTGATATGCACGATTGAATGAATCTAGAACCTCCTCGTCCCCTTCCTCACTCAACCTAACTAGTTCTCCAACCTGAGAATCGATATCTGGATCAGTATCCTTGAGTAGATTAGCCGCCTGATACCATCGTACACTCTTGTGATCGGCTTTGTCGGCCCACCTTGGGTCAGCCTTCTCTCTACCAGCTGAATCAAGAATATCCTCTACCTGTTCAGAACTCAAATTATCCAAAGCCCATGACAATATGCCTACCTGCTTACCCATATCATCGACATAATATTCGGCATTCACCTGATTTCCATGCAATTTGTGTAATCTGACCAGAGTATCGCCTAGTATTGCATTACGCGCTCTTCCTACATGGAATGGGCCGTTTGGGTTAGCCGAAGTATGTTCGATCAATACCTTGTGTCCGGTATCTTCTCCTCTGCCGAATCTTCGGCTAGAGTTTGACTTCAATACTAGTCCTGCGACCCAAGCAGGCTTAGCCATGAAATTGAGATAGCCATTAATCGCTTTGACAAATAACAATGATTCTGCTAAGTCAGTATTCTGTGACTTAATGCCCTCGAACTGTGTTGCCAATCGCTCAGCGATTTCAACAGGCGGCTTCTGCAGAATCTTTGCGAAGGGAAAGCAAGGTAGGGCAAGATCTCCTTGATCAGATTCTCTTGCCGTTGTCAACATATCCTTCCAAGGTAATGAATCACAGCCCAATTCAACGAGTAAAGACTCGATATGCGGTTCTAAGATTCGTTTCAATTCACGCATCTAATCACCTATGATATTGGATACCTCAGAATTGCCGCTAAGCCACCAAATCCCTGATACAATTGCAGTCCCTCTTCAGTATCGGTTGAAATGAATGAAACGGCAGCCGAAGAACGCATCGCCATTTCGCTTAACTCATCGATTAAATCTCGCTCTGCAACCTCTTTGGTCGCTTCATCAGTATTACACTTGGAACAAGGCGGGATTGCTTGCACGCGTCCAAGACTTACCGTCCAATCAGCTCCGCAGATGCTACAATGTAGGTCTACCATCCTTTTTCGCAATGATTCAGAAACCAAGAGATTTGAAACTGCACCCTGATCAAGTGCCTGGCGAATCATCTTCTCACCATAAGTCGCCTTAGGATAGGTCTGCATCACTTCTTTGAGGAATGAATTCATCAATTGGCGCTCTGAATCAAGTTCAATCTCACCCATCAATGCTCCTGCATTCTCCACCAATTCCCTAACTCCACTCTCATTGGAGTATCCCACGTCGAAGTGGGTACCGGCAATCTTCTTCTGTACCTCATGATGGAAGTATTCATTTTTCACGACATAATCCTTGGTTGCCCCTGGCCCACCGATGATTATCGCTTGAATATCTTGGATATTCGGTAACCAGTAATCGCTAGCATGCTCGGTTGCTCGCTTGAAAAACTTGTGAGCAGCCTCTTCAATTAGGCGTTCGAATCTCTGTGCGGACTGACCACCTTGGCGGTGTTTACCCATTATGTTAGAGACAAGATGCTCCTGAACATGAATCCTCTTTCCAGTGGCGATTCCATAGGCTGCTTCGGATCGGTCTATGACGAACAAACCGTATGAGTTGCGATCGATTAACATCTCCTGCAGTTGAGTCAACTCGAATACTGAATCGCAACGATATCTGAAGGATTGGAAGGGTTCCGGTGGGTCATCGACCACTACGTTTACCATGCGAGTTTTATTGTTTCCAACGATTACAGCACCCACGAAAAGGGCAATTCCTCTCTCTCCAGCATCCTTGAATCTGCCAAGTGAAGATATGGCCGATTCAATGGCTCCTTGCACATTTTTACGGGTTGATTTCGATTTGATATTTGCAGCCTGACCGTGTTCATTTTGCAATAGAGAACGTGCATCGTGAACCTGCCTATCAGGTGGAATGATAACGGTAACAAGTTCGGTACCGAAACCTTTCATCTCTTGAAGGTCTTCAAGCGCCATCTTCAGACGCAAGCGACGGGCCTGTTGCTCAACATCTTCAGCCATTCTGACCCCTCACTCTACTGGCCATTGCTGGGGCTTATCAGCCTGCCGCGTTGCAAAGCAGTAACTGCCGACAGCATCAAGGCAGGTTGCAAGGTGGCAGCAGCGTGGCTGAAGTACAGGTCATCGCTCTAGGAGGCAGTCTTCTGCGTCCCGAAGAGGAAGAAGGGCGGCAGATATGGTTCTCTCGCCTCAAGCAGATGATTGTTCATCTTGAGGGGATGGAGTACAAAATCGGTATTGTGGTTGGAGGAGGGGCACCTGCTAGAGAAGGTATAGCACTCGCCAGAGACCACGTCAATGATGAACGAAGGCTGGATGAGATTGGAATTGCCGCTACTCGCATCAATGCAACGATTATCCAACAGGTGCTAGCACAGGTAGGGATAGATGTCGCTCCCGAAATCCCTCATAGCGTCAGTGATGGAGCGCAATTACTACGCGAACATGCCGTAGTTTGCATGGGAGGAACTCTACCTGGACATACAACTGATGCAGTTGCAGTAGCATTGGCTGCAGAAGCCGGAGGAAGTGGCTGTATTATCGCAACCAACGTGCCATACGTTTACGATAGCGACCCTAGAATCAACCCCGATGCTCAGTATCACGAATCTTTGAGTTTAGAACAACTAGCCACCATCTGCGGAGTTGGTGAACCACTTGCGGCTGGTGCATCAGCAGTTGTCGACCCCGTTGCCGTGCAAAGAGCAATGGACGACTCCCTCGGTTTGGCAATACTCGATGGCAGAGACATGGATCGATTGGAGAATGCAATTCTTGGTTTAGAATTTGAAGGAACGATGGTAACCCCATAGGTGATTTGATGGTCAGCAAGGAGAAGTTGAAAAAACAGGTCTCAAAGACCGCAGATGCCATGAAAACTGGAGTCAAGAAAGCCGCTGGAAAGGGGCGAAACAAAAGTGTCCCTCCGCATAGGCATTGTAGAATGTGTCACGTTCCTATAGACTTGAAAAGGGACCCTCCGATTTGCGGAGAAGAGAATTGTGCCAAAGATTGGGAGAAGAATAAGAAGAATGAGAGAATGGTGAGAATAGCCTTCTTCGTCTTCGTAATCATCTTCATGGCCCCACTGATATATGCAACAATAGTAGGTCGATAAGATGAGAATAGTTCCTGCGCTAATCGGTTTCATTATTCTAATAGTCGCGGTTTTGGGGGCTATCGGACTTTCAGGAGAAGGTGAAGTTTCAACCAATGTCCCAGCATGTGCACCTCCACTTGCTTGTGATGCTGGAGTTTCACACGATACACTGGACATTCCTGGTATTGCCGTAATTCTTGAAGTCAAAGCAGAAGTCTCATGGAGTCAATCTTCGGCTTGGATTGGAGTTATAGAAAACGAAGTTCCACCCTCCTGCGAATCTCTGCCCAGCCACTTGAGTTGCGACGAAGACGAACTGACCTTTGTTGCTGGAGGGCCTGATTCTAGCGGTTCTTTCTCGTGGTCTGCAGAACCGGGAAGTTTTCGCTTCGCCAGCGGTTCGGATTCTGCCAGTTCAAGCCTTAGAACGAATTCAATATCCTATACTTGGAGTGCGGGATTATCTTCTGGACTGATGTTTGCCTTATTCGCCATAGGAATAGGTCTCTTGGCTTGGGGTTTCAAACCCGCTGCACACTCCAAGTAATCCTACAATGTTGATTCCTCGTGATCACGACGGTGCCAACCTTCAGGCAGAGACATCGGGTCTCCGCGTTGAACTGTCATGATATGTTGCATCATCAAATTACGTAGCCCTTCGACGCCAATCCCCTCTTGTACGCTGAATACTGGGCCTCTGTCTAGGTATGACAATTCACTCTCCCCCCAATCCTCAGGCAATCCCTCTAACAAATCCCCTTTGGACATGCAGACAAGCACATCTTCTTCCTGCAACAACTCTTCAACCTCGGCCAAGAGATGTAATTGGTCATCCATACTGCTTCCAGATGTCTCACTAGCATCTAGGAGAAAAAGAACCAAACTACCGAGGTGTTCTAAAGCTGCAATCGCTTGCATTTCGATATCATTTCGTTCTTGCATCGGACGATCGAGTAGACCTGGGGTATCTACCAACTGAACGCGCAATCTGTTGGCTTCGAAATGTCCTACATGCAATCGTTTTGTTGTGAATGGATAGGAATTGACCTCAGGCTCTCCACTAGATAATGCTCTGATTAAGGCAGACTTGCCAACATTGGGGGCCCCAGCAATGACAACGCAGGGGTCTAATTCATCTATAGAAGGCAAGCGCTTGAGGACTTCCCTTGATTCGTTAAGCCATTGAAGGGATTTCCCAACTTGAGAAATCAAGCTCGATATTCGACCATAGGCTTCGCGCCTGCAGTCATGCATATATTCGATATTGGCAGTACGAGTAATCTTCTTCGCATTCTGTGAAGCAACAGACCTAATCTGGCCTGCTGCCCATTGCAATGATGCGAGGTTCTTGCGGTACATGTCGCATCCTACGGCAGCCTCAATCATGGCTTGATCAAAACGAGGCATCTGGTCCAAAGATGGCCAAGAATGAACCATTGACATCAATGAATCATACAGAGTATCTCCCGCAGTCTGCACCATCCCGCGCATTTGCTTACGGACTCGGAAGGTCTTGTCGGAATCATTGACCCTGTCTGCTGCAGAACGTGCCTTGGTGAAGGCCTTGTCCAACAACTCGTCTCCAAACAAGACGGTTGGAACACTCTTCCAACGTATCCGCATGTACCTCCCCAAGCCATGCGCGGGGCTACCCCCTCTTCAAACGTCGACCTTTTACACCACCACCCGTTGAGACTGTCGAGGCGAACCGATGAGCGGCATGACAGAAGATGGGCTTCCGGCCTGGGCCAAAGAAATGTGGGAAGAATTAGGATGTCCCGAACTACAGGGTATCGAAGCCGTAACCAGTGGAGACCTACTAAACCGCAGGTATGGATTGCGTAGAGATGATCTTGTCGAGATGTTATTGGACGCCAGGGCCCTGCCTGAAGGAATGGATCCTTGGATGAGGGGGCGCTTGGTGTCTTCTGGAAAGATGACCGTCGAACTATTGACAGAAGATGGAAAATTGCACTACATTTCGCGAGATGTAATTGTTGAAGTCATTCTAGTCGCTCACATGAGACCTGCATATCTAGATGATAAGGAATTGTTGGCCTTTGAAAGAGAGGATATGAAGAGACGAAACAAACTCAATGAAAAGGTCGAGAAGGAAGGAGAGGGTAGAGACGACACCCACCTGTGGGGTTGAGTTCTTTGTCTGAAGAGGATTGGACTATGGTGGATAATCACCACCTCCAGCGCACCTTTGAGTTTGCAGATTTTGTTAGCGCTTTGGATTTCGTTAATCGCGCAGGAGCGATCTGTGAAGAGATGAATCACCACGC
>DAWL01000132.1:10183-12023 GCA_002505935.1 Euryarchaeota archaeon UBA226
ATGACCTTGCCGAGGCTTTGAATCAACTGGAGTGAGCGAATATGGCCAAGGATGCAAAAGGGCGCTTGCATCCTGGTTACGAACGGCACGTCTTCATCTGTTCACATAGCAGAGATGTTGATAATCCACGCGGTTGTTGTGCAGAGAAAGACAGTCTAGAAGTCATGAGGACATTGAAATTGATGAGTAAGGATGCTGGTTTGAGTAATGTTAGAGTTCAGAAATCCGGTTGTTTAGACTTCTGTGAAAACGGAATATCTTGCGTGGTTTATCCCGAAGCGACGTGGTATTCCTTGGACGGTAGCCTAGAGCAACTCAAATTGATTATGGAACAACATCTGCGCGACGGAAAGGTCGTGGAAGAATGTCTCATGGATCTGTCAACTGATTGAACGAGGCAATCAAAGTTTGACGGGTCTTGTAGCACCACATGCCTGACACTTGAGCAGAGTGGTCCTCTCTTCCTTGATGAACAAAGTATCAGGGGCAGAACACTGACCACACTTGATGTAAGTATTCACATAATTGACAATTCTCTTCTTCAAACGCTTTGGCGGGATTCGCCCCTTGAATCGCGCTCTAGGACCTTCCCTACTACCGCTGGTACCTAACTCATTGAGGATGTACTGAAAGACATGATTCTCGTCTCTATCCATGTGGCTAACAACCTCAGTGAAATTCCGGAAAATGGTATTTGCACCTTCAATCATGATTTGAGGCTCCGGTAGAGTCCATCGCGCCCTCTCGCTGATATCGGTAGGAATCCTGTCCCGCGCCCTATCGAGCAGTTCTTCATACTCGAATTCACTCATGGATACGGCCCAACTCGCCTGTCGTTTAGGTCTTTGCCCAAAGAATGCGTTTTCTCGAGCTGCTACAACCGATGTGTTCATGGACATCGACCGCCGCCTAAACGATGAACGAACATGTCGCTAAGTGTTGATGAACTGAGGAAAACGGTTGCCAACCTGAAGAATGAGGGCTTGAATTCACAGCAAATTGCCGATGAGTTATCCTTGTCTCAAGATACCATTGCATGGCTTTCCAGCAGCAATGAAGGTCAGGAGCAGCCACAAGATGTTCGCATAGGTTGGAGAACCATTGGCGTTAGGCCAATCAGGACCGAAGCAATGGCTACGATTTTCGCAGATGTCTTGCTAGAAGAAGTTGGAGAAGAAGGCGTCGACAGTATTGTCGGAATCAGTTTGAACGGTATTCTATTCGCTAATGAGATTGCTAAATTCCTCGATACTGAAGTTTCGATTCACAGGAATGTAGATGGTGGACCGGGGCAAGGTTCTCTATCCAACAAGTATGGACAAGTGAATGGTAAGAGAATTGCCATAGTCGACGATGTCCTGTCAAGTGGGACTACTATGCGGAACACTATCTCGATGATGAGAGAGATGGGTGCTGAAGTTGCATTGTGCATGGTTCTTGTGAACAAGACTCCACTCAATGAAATCGAGGAAGTTCCACTGCGAGGCATTATTCGAGCAGTAGCCGTCTGAATCGGGTTGAATGGAATGCACTGGGCTGATCACGCTGCGCAAAGACTCGCCGAACGGGGTGACAAGCACGTTATTGCCACCGGCATCACCCCCTCTGGACACATTCATGTCGGTAATATGAGAGAGGTATTGACAGGAGATATGCTTCGCAGGGCCTGTGAAGATGCGGGC
The DNA here is from genome assembly GCA_002505935.1 of Euryarchaeota archaeon UBA226. GTDB lineage: Archaea > Thermoplasmatota > Poseidoniia > Poseidoniales > Poseidoniaceae > UBA226. The sequence continues at coordinate 11,866 of DAWL01000132.1, forward strand.
CTAGATGCAGAATTGATCTATATCGCTGATACTGCAGATCCATTGCGCAAGGTATACAGTTTCCTCGATGATTCATATCAACAATATGTTGGACACCAACTAGCAGCCATACCTGCTCCTGATGACAAAGGAAGGCCTGAAGGTGAAGGTTCCTACTC
>DAWL01000074.1 GCA_002505935.1 Euryarchaeota archaeon UBA226
TGGTTCTAGACAATCGGATTCTTTTGGTGCTGATAATATGCCGATGTTTGAGCCATTACTATTCTCTACTAGGCCCCATAACCTCATTCCATTCTCTCTAGTGATTACTTGCCAAAAGTCGGATTCAAGTAGTGTCGGTGCAAGAAGCCCCATCGGACTGGTTACTGCATATTCTATTCCTAGTTCGTGTAAGGCGTCTATGTCATCCGCTCTTATTGCTGTAGTCGCTCTATCCTGTAAATCTCCATCTTCCTCCATCAGTCCAATTACTGGATATGATGTGAAATACAGGCCCTCTGGTGCGTCGATATAGAAGCCCCAATGTGCTTGTTCGCTGTAGATGATGCTTCCTTGTGGAAGCGTCTCAAGATATTCTCGCAATTCTCCTTCCAACCTGTTATCGACTCTGACTTCATCATGCGAAGCAAGAATGATTAGGGCAGATTGCCCGATAATTAGGAAGATGAAACATATCGATACACAGGTCTTCGGTAACCAATTTGGAATGCGTTGAATCTGTTTTGTGTGAATCGATTTTTCTGAAGATAGTAATATCCCAACCAGCAAGGCAAGTGGAATATGAAAAGCGTGCAGAGCCATGCTGTACAATACATAGGAGAACAGGGTTAGAATCGATAGGATCTCAATTCCTGCAAGAAGGTGCAAGGTGGAGATCAACCATAGTAGAAGTAACCAAATTCCGAGACTTGCACCATGTAAGGTATACCGTATTCTCCAAGCGGACCAGACTCCGAGTCCCAGTAATATTGGCCCATTGTATAGAAGTAAGGCACTACCTCCTTGCCAACCGTATTCGGCGTGAACTTCCATACCACTCATTCTCGAAGAGAAGAAAATCGTAGTCACCAATGTGGCCAGAAACAGGGTCAGGATAGTTGCGATAAATAATCGGCTATTCTCTATTCGATTCAATCGCCATCTAGCCGCTACATCTGCTAGCATCAGGGTTGCGAGGTAAATTGCCCCACTAGGGTGAATCAGCCCTGTTAACAGTATAATCAAAGCCAACAGTATATGATCAGTCCAAGTCCTTTCCATTTTTTCTGAAAACAGTATACAGCAGCCGATGATTAGGCCGATGAGACTAGTGATGGTTGGATATCCAGTATCATGAGTTTTGACGAACAAACCGAATCCTAGGGCGCAAGCAATCAATGTGTATGCAGCGGCATTCCAACGTTGTGCAAGGCCTGCAACACCTAGCAATAACGACATCAAACTAAGTCGACCCAGCAGATGCACCGCATCGCTTGCTGGAATGTCAAGCAGAACCTGCAACCATGCTGCCAAGGCTGGAAATGCTGGTGGATAAGTCCAACTTACAGAGGCAGGTTTGAACAGTTCAGTACTCCCGTTAACTGCGTATAACTCGCTCAGAGTAGCGAATCCTATCCAATCAACTCCATTTGGAATTTCGAATAGGAACAGTGGAAGAAGTGAACAGAATATGACTAGAACAATTCCAATCTTCAATATGGGTTCAACAGGTCCATTCAACGGTTTTTGCAGAAGCGAATCATCTCTCAAGAGATAGCGTATCGCAAAGAAATTGCAAATCAGAACCAAGCAGAACAGCAGAGGTGCAGAGAAAGTACCCGACAAAATGACCGAAACCCCAGACAGTGTCGATAACAGGAAGATGCCTATTGCTGGCAGAAGCAGTATTCGTCCTGTCCAATCGCATTCTTTGTCCAAGATTCTGCTGATACTTAACGCGGGAATGAAAGAGAAAACCGAGATGAACGTGAACCCGAGGAGTATGTTGACTAGAACCTCAGTCGCGCCTCCAATCAAGGTGTCACCGCCTAGGCCAGTCGTTATTGGTCCTTCAACGATATTGGAGAATCATCAAACCAAGTATTGTTCTGCGAGCCTCATGCAGGGTGCGAATGATGCTGAATTTTTGGCATCGTTGAATGCCTCCCAACCCGTACTATTGCCCACGGAGTACCACATCTATGATTTCACACGTCCTCAGATGAATGGTTGGAGTTCAGGATTGAGTTATTCCATTGGTAAGTATGACGAAGTTCGCCCATTTGTCTACAAGACTGAATTATTTGGTGACGGTAGAGATTTGCACATGGGGCTCGATATTGGAGGTCCAGTACATACGCCAGTTCATTCCTGCCTAGATGGCGAAGTCTATTGGTCGGGTTACCATGATGAAGAAGGGGATTATGGGCATACTGTCATCACCATTCATGAGTTTGCTGACAGAACCCTCTACATTCTATATGGCCATTTGAGTAGTAGAACTACTGAGTTAGTCAAGCCAGGGCGCAAGGTCATGGCTGGAGAATTGATAGGTTGGTTTGGTAAAGATGATGAGAATGGCGGATGGCCTCCGCACTTACATCTGCAGTTGTCATGGGTTGAACCCGATGAGGGTGATATCCCCGGAGTGGTACATCGGGATGAACGCGAACAGGCTCTGAAGATGTATCCTGATCCTCAATTTCTCATAGGTAAGAAGTATTGAGATTTTCAACCCTTATCTTGAAAGGCGACAGCAAGACCGCGGATGTGGTGAAGGAGATGGACCTAGGGGGTGAATTCTGCATTATTTGTGGTTCCACTTCTCCTTTGGTACATGAACGTATGTGCGAGAATTGCATGCGGGACAGGTTGAATCTCGCCAAAGTGCCCAAGACTGTCCAACACATCAGATGTGCTCGCTGTGGATTAGTGGAAGTACAGAACCGATGGATTGAGTTGTCGGACGATGAGTTATGGGAAGAATTGGTACAGAGGGTGTTGACTGTGCATGAAGATGTGGTAGGTCTGAACATTTCTTTGGCGTCAGAGAGAATAGATGATCGCAACACCAGATTACACCTCGAATTGTTTGCAGAAGTCCATGGTGTGAAGATGATTGAACAGCATACTATCATGGCAAGGATGTCTAATGGGGTATGTTTGACTTGCACTCGCAAGGCTGGGAATTATTTCGAGGCAACTGTACAATTGCGTTCTGCAGGAAGGCGTTTGGAAGAGTCTGAATTACAACAAATGCGAGCCAGCCTTGATTCGTTGAGAGCAGAGATGCAACCTGATCCGATGTTCTTTGTTACCAAGGAAGGTCCAGTTCAAGGTGGATATGACATAGTGCTAGGTTCAAAGGGCCTAGCGCGCACTTGGGGTAGAAGGTTGATTCAACGCTGGGGTGGCCAAGTCAAGGAGACAAATTCGGTTGTAGGTCGTAAAGACGGTGTTGATTTGACGAGGTTGACATTGTTGTATCGTAGGCCTGCATTCGATGTTGGTGACGTGGTTCGGTGGCGAGATGACCTTTGGAGAATTGCCTCTTGGTCCAATGATGGGGCTTTGTTGTCGAAGATTTCTCACTCTCAACGAACTGGCTCGTCTTGGAGGGACTTGGAGAAGGCCCAAGTTGTCTGCCGGCATTCCGAGCAAGTAGTGGTGGAATTGCTGAGTAAGGATTCATCCGCCGGAGAATTCCTTGACCCAAGTAACTGGCGGACTTGTACAGTTCGCCTCCCATATGACCATCAAGGAGAAGTTAGCGTCAGGTTGGCACGGATTGATGCTGAGTGGTTGGCTTTACCGAGATTGAATGTTGATGAGGAGGAGTGAGATGTCTGAAGCGACGATTGCCGACCTTGCTGAAAAACTGGATTCAGAAGGGATGTTATCCCATCTGCAATCATTTGTTTCCGACCTTAGAGGGTCCTTTGAGAGGCTCGGAAGTGCAGGCCCAAGTTGGGTAGAGGAATTACGCTCTCGTTCATGGAAGGGAGTATTGTGCCTTGGAATGGGAGGCTCTGCAGCCGGCGGCTCCGCTTTGGCCAGTTTGTCCGATGTTCAGGGCTCTTTACCGGTGAATGTACATCGAGATCATGGAATACCACATTGGTGGGATAGAGAGCATCTAGTCATTGCAACCTCATACAGTGGAAATACTGAGGAGACCTTGGATGCCGTTCGAAATGTCATCAGTAAGGGAGGATGTGTCATTTGTATCTGCTCGGGTGGAGAATTGGCTGGCCTTGCAGAGTTGTATTCGGACGTACATCTGGTCTTGGTCCCTGCGGGTCAACCACCGCGCTCTGCATTTGGGCATCTATTCGGTACTCAATTATCGCTTGCTTGGAATCTAGGTTTATTTCGAAAGCCTTCATCTGGGGATTTGGAAGCAATGTTACAACGTTTGCAGAATCACCTTGAAGCCTGTGATTTCACCCGCCATCCCCAGAATGACATCGCTTACCTCGCTGCTGCTTTGGTTGACAGAAGCATCGCTCTGATAGGGGTGACCGAATTGTCTTCAATGGTCAACAGATTCGTCTGCCAATTCAATGAGAACTCTGCTCGTTTTGCCCGTGCAACCGTTATGCCCGAGATGAATCACAATGAAATCATCCCTTGGGGAGGAGTGGGGCCAGACAAAGATCCAGATTCATCTCAACAGGCTCTGTTGTTATTGACTTGGAAAGGAATACATGAGAGAATTGCACAACGAATGAATTGGTTCGTCGAACATCTTGAGACCGAATGGGCATGGAAGATAGAATGCGAAGGTTCCAGTTTATTGGAGGCGATGTTGTATTCTTGTATCAGCATGGATTGGTTAAGCTGTGGCTTAGCCCTTCTCCACGGTAAGGACCCTACTGCAATCGGCCCGATAGTTGCCTTGAAGGAGCATCTTGCTAGCGTCAAACCTGACTGATTATTCCTCTTCTTC
>DAWL01000063.1 GCA_002505935.1 Euryarchaeota archaeon UBA226
AAGTCACCTAAGGAGTTCTCGATTTCCTCCTTCAGATTGATTGGTAGTTTGATATCCAACCTTTCCGCATGCCTATTCATTCTATCCAGATGTTCTTGTAAAAACGCCAGATTTCCCTTACCATCCCAAGCAAGAGTACTGAAAACACTCGAGAATGGATCTTGCGTCATCTACCGTCCCAGAGTATCACAACAGGTCATCAAGGAAGGATGTATCTATTCCGCTTCCTTGCTTCTTGCTTGGTGAATCATCCAGTAGGTCATCTGTCAATGCAGAGAAATCCCCTGAAGAGGTACTACCAGGAACTTGCGCACTCATGTCTGGCATTGGAACTGCTGCTGCTGGCTGACTGCGTTGGGTTTCGATGTTCTGTGCTGCTGACATTATTTCGCTCTCCATCTGAGTGTTTGGTGCAGAAGACAATACGTCAAAGTCGTCATCCCAATCATTTCTAGGTTGGATGTCAATTCCCCATGTGGATTCTAAGTCCCACCTTGCGGAGCGTTTGCCTGGCTTCTTTCCTCTTTGCATTACGAATAGTAGTAGTAGAATCGCTAAGGCTAGAGTAGCAGCAAGAATGTTCTGGGTGGTCAAATAATCGGATAGATTGAATCCATCTTTTGCACTCTGAGCATCTCCAGCACTAGTGCTTCCAGAATTGGGAGTAGCCAAGAATTGGGGTGAAATCGCCCTTCGATAAATTGGGCAGTCGGGCCAACTTTCGCCGCATTCCGAAGTGGAAACACCAACCCACCAAGTGGTTTCATTATCGAAATCCTCGTGATTATCCGAATTGATGAACAGCGAGTTTGATGCGTATACAGTATCAATCAATATTGCATCATCGACGTTATCGAATTGTTCATCCGAGATGTAGATTTTGAATGACTGAACAGCAGCATCTCCTGTCGGGCTCCAAGAGACCAAGATTCTGGTACCTTCTGAAACCCACTCTACATTGAGGTCTGCGATATTTGGTAGATGTGCACCCGGGTCTTCCCCTAGATTGTCTACAGGTGCAGCAGCTGCCATAGTCAGGCCACTCATGTGAGCATTACCGCTGGTATCGTAAACAACAACCGCAACGTGTACAGTTAGTCCAGGTATCAATGGGTCGTCGAATATCTCATCAATAATTAGTGGTAAAGCGGGATTTCGACCTAATTCGATAATGCTGCTATCGGGCCCCTTCAATCCAGGACCGACCTCGCCTTCAAAGTCCCAAGTCGCAGCGTAAACTCGGTATCCTTCTACATCGCTTGCTTCGGAGAGATCGAAATCGAGTAGTAACTTGTCTCCAGCATCGCCTTGGTAATCCGAGAGCAATATCAGTTCAAGTCTGTCTGGAGGAGTTTCATCGAGACTGTTGTCGATAGGTGTCACACTGACACTGTTCAATCCGGTCAAGTGCACATTACCCTTGATATCATGTACAGTTATTGCAACATTCAGCGGAATATCTGGAACAATTTCTGATTCGTATCCATCGTAGATTGCTTTACTGGTAATCAGAGTCAAGAGTTCGCCTTCATCGCCATTCTTCTGATTGCTCACCTTGATGCAACCACACATCGAATAGTCTGGACTGAACAATTCGTTCTCATCCCTTAAATCAGTGATATCACTATCAGATACCCAAATCACATAGTAGTCGAAATCGGTCGAATCATCTGCTCGCCATTGTATTTCGATTGCGGTTCCATCATCATCCGGTACGTCCCATGCATCTAGTTCAGCAATACGCTCGGGAGGGGTATTGACATTCACAAGATTGCGTAGAGGGGTTGCCTCGACAATGTTGACATCTCCTTTATCTTCATTCAACCAATCATCAGCTGCAACCACAGCAATCCAATACTCCCTTCCATCGATTAGTGGCATTCCATCGATGGATGAGATGATGGTTGAATTCTCTGCACAATCGGTGACTACCTGAGATACTAGGAAGTTCTCGACATTGAATGGTACGCCGTCATCGTTTACTGGAACGTTGAGGTTTACTTCATGGATGTATATCGTATAGAACGCACAATCTTCGGCATCGGAAGTTTCCCATCCAACCTGTATGCGGCCACCCTCGTCATCTGGTACGTCTTCTGCCCATACTCCTTCAATTCGAGGTGGTGGAATCATATCGTTGATACCTCCAGTTGGCACAACTGGTCCAATGATGGTGGCATTGGCTTGGTCTTCCTGCCCAGCATCATCTAGGCAAGTTAGGCCAATCCAGTATGGTCTTCCTGCCTCAAGTGAGATGATTGAGGAGTTTCCATCGGTGATTGGTACGATTGAGGATTCGGTCATTCCTAAGACATCGTTGATTGCAGTACTGCTATGATAAATCTTGGTTGAAGCTAGATCGATTGCATCACAACGTTTCCATTCAACAAATAACTCACCAAGTTCACCGCCTTCATTTGGTTCGGCCATACCCCACTCTGGTGGCGCAGGAATTTCATCACTGGTCCATGCAGGGCCGAATGGTTGACTTACAGGACCCCAACGACCATCGTTGTATTCAACAACTGCAACAGCCCAGTAATCCAAGCCATCGATAATTGGCATTCCACCAGCAGTCACTATGTCGGTAGTAGTCCTGCTGTGGATACTAATTGCGGCGTCGGGTACTAGTCCTGAAAGTTCGCTCTCTGTTGGAGGGGTAGTCCACTCTCCTTGATTCAAGAACAATAGATAACGGGAGAAATCAGGATCCATGACCATGCTCCAGTTGGCGGTTAATACTCCCCCTCCATCATTCGGCCTGTCATACAAATCGCTAATCTGAACTGGGCTATCTGTACGCATCCAATCATATGTCAAGCGGATTTCCATAGAACCATTGTTTGGGCTTTGTAGTCTGAGTGCAACAAATCTACTGCCATTGAGCAACATTCCATTATCGACTATATTCTGAAGTCTTGCGTCCAAGCCACTATCGGTTTCATTCAACCACCATGTTCCACTGTAATTCAATGAATGAGTGATTGCGTAGGTTGCAGAACCAGCAACAGGAGAACTGAGAATCAGGGGCATCTGAATCATATCGATACCTCCTGGTCCTGAAGTGCCACCAACGTCGGGAACCATTTGTGGATTGCTCGGGTCAACTAGCATGATACTCATTCCTGGATGAGTGTATGCTGTCACATTCATTGATGCTCCAACGAATGAAGCTGTCAATGGATCTGCTCTTCGCATCATTACTGATTCCATTTGAGCATACCCGGGAGCAGGGCCCCAAGCAAGCAGTCCGTCGCCATTAGAGGTGGTAACCCATAGTCCAGCAGAGCTGATGAAACCATTTGTTGCTCCTTGAGTGAATATTGTGTTGATGACTGCATGCCCCTGTCCGGAAGCGTCGAAATGAGTAACTCCCTGAGGGGTTATTCCAATCAAGTTTGTACCATCGCTTCGCATTTGTCTCATCGGCCATCCAGCAGTTTGCCATGCCGCAGAACCATCCTCGAATTCGCGAGTAGTCAAGTTCCAGTGCACCAATGGGTTCTGATCGGTTGCGATGTGAAGGCCCCACCAGTCGCTGGCTAGAGCGAATACGTTGTTACTCGGCAATTGATCGATTCTGTGAATATCTACTACACTATCCATTCCACTAATGCTTACTTCACTCACTCCTGGCCGAGTACTTCCAACACCATCGTGAGCCACAAACAGATTAGGTGGTGTACCTGAATTCGGTGACCACATGATAGTTGAGACACTACTGTCTCCCACCATTCCGTTGACCCTCGTCAGTGTTGACATAGCGGTGCTATTGAATAGATCATATCTAGCCAAACCTACATTGGTTGCAATGTACAACGTACTTTCAGATGTCCATGTTTGAGAAGAACTTGAGCCATCATAGTAAGATAAAGAATTGATGACATTTGATGGTAAACCGTTGAGACTGGTAAGCGAATCTTCCCATTCATCGGTGTTCAGATTCCAAATGCCGAGTCCACCTTCAGTAGCGATATAGGCTTTTGAATTAATAACCTCAACATCGTTTACTACATTGCTTGGTAACCCCGAAATCAGTTTTCCTCCAGTCCAAATCATCTGAGTGGTATTGAAGACGCTCATTCCCGGACCGGAGTACCAAGTGCCTTGTAGGCCAACGACCAAATCATCCCCATAAACTGCGATTTCATCCATCGAATTGTGCAATCCTTGAGGCATCCAATTTGCTGCCCCTGTGTTTGGATTGAGTCTCGCTAGTCCTAATCCGCTCACAGCAGCCCAGATGTATCCATTGTGTAGAACGATATCTTCTACTTCTCCTCCTTGGCCACTCCATCCGTATTCCCATTCAACGCTGCCATTCTGCAGAATTTCACCTTGCAATACTCCAGTTCCTCTACTCTGTGAATCTGCTGTGACTACCCAAACATGGGTGGAGTTTGAAGCGAAATCCACTACATTTCCATTCATCAGTCCTGGTAAGTCGAATTCTGTACTCAATCCTAGTTGAGGATTGAATCTGTCTACATGCGAATAACCACTCGATGAACCGGCTTGACCGATTAGCCAGTCGGTGCCGTCAGGTAGGAAAGAAGTGACTGCTGCTCCAATCGACATTACTGATGCACGTCCAGCGTTGTTTCCAGAAGCGCTTAGCATTGAGAAGCCACCATATTGGGCAGTTCCCCCACTATTTCCAGCGGCTTCAGTATCGTGACCTAATACTAACACCCCATTGTTCCAACCAATTGAATCCCACCATACTCCATCACCTGAGATTCCATTTCCATCTTCATCAATTTGAGAGATAAATTTGGAATTCTGGTAACTATACCTATCAACACCTTGATCGGGAGAAAAGTATCCAATGTATAGGGTGTCTGTATTATCGCACGCTACTGCAGAAGGTGTATCATCGCTGAGGCTACCACCATTTTGTGTCCAAGATGACCATTGGCCGGTGTTCGTGTCAAACCTGCCTATTCCACCATTGTTGTTGTTTGTCATAGCGACATGCATGTAATCATCACAACGAGCAAATGAGATAGGGAATCCATTCGGAATTCCATTCTGTCCACCTCTCCAATCATCCCAGTTACCAGAAGAATCCAACCTCAAAATAGTCGGATTCTGTGGATTGCCCCACCAATTTGTATCCGAGGTTCCAACCCAGAGGTCAGTTCCATCAACATGGATATCCATGACCATGTCAGCAGCAGCAGAAGGCATCCCACTACCCGGGGTCCAACTACTCAGCCATTGTCCATTCACTTCGTCATAACGCTCGATTCCGTCACCT
>DAWL01000037.1 GCA_002505935.1 Euryarchaeota archaeon UBA226
ATCATGAAGAATTCTTGGAAATTAGTGTAAGGAGTGTAAACACAAGTTGCAGTACAATCCCAATCTCCATCCTTATCATAATCATTGTTAGCATCATTAGGATCTGCAGGATTGAAAGTAACCCATACTTCGTTTAATGTTGGCCTTTCCAAATGCCCTGTACCTAAGTCGAGGTGCAATGGTTTCTTGGAGGAACTGAAATCCTCCCATTCAACTTCAACACTCAACAAAGAAGACCAGTTTGAATTAGTCTCATTCCAACCATAGTGATATTCATACCAATCAGGGAGGAAATCATGATCTGAATCATTATCCTTGGGATTCATTCCATACTTGAAAACCTCCCGACCGTCCGAAAGGCTAGTGTCGACCTCATATGCTGTTGTAGTCTGAGAATCGCCTGCATCAGCAGTTCTGTTCATGATGTTGCTATCCCCATCAGAATCCGCTACATCAGGGCGCGTTCCAAAGGTATATTCTAGCAGATTACTGAATAACAAATCTCCAGTTCCCTGTGCAATTTGATCCCCAACCTGTGTGAATTCTCGATCTTCCCAGGTTCCTTGAGGAGCAGGTATGTCTTGGAAATCCCTACCATACCAACCATCGAGATCACCATCGTAATCAGCGTCATTCGGATTGACTGGATTAGCCGACCAACGATCCGGTGATGACAAACCGACCATATTCAACGAAGCATAGCAATATTCCCAACCATCAGGGATGGTATCTCCATCCGAATCTGAAGAAGTAGGGTCTGAAACACCAAAGAGACTGAGGTTCCAATTATTCGGGTCGTTCTTGTTAATCTCGGCCAATCTATCAGCAGTATCCTGATCCCTAGTTGCCCAAGCATTGTACAAAGTTGCTCTAGCTACCGATTCACTGAGGCCATCCTCGTCCATCAAAGCTGCAACAGCATCGTGTCCGAAGCCGCTATTTCCGACCCTGCGATCATATCTACCATAGACCAATGATTCCCATTCTCGGAGATTATTGAATGTCTCATTCTCAGAGATTGTTCCATCCTCATCACAATCCCACGAATCTTCATCACTATCCAAACCTGTGTCAGTAGAACTCAACGGGTTCATTGACCATCTATTCAGGGAATAATCCCACTCGCTGAACCAATACTCAAAACCATCAGACATACCATCATCATCAGTATCGTTGTTGCTTGGATCTGAAATCGAAACCAGCATGTTCAACATCGGGGTAGTCTGAGATGTCTGCTCATAATTCAAGAATTGCTGATACGCGAGAGTTGCACGACTTTCCTTTGACTGAAGCATCAACAACATACGGGTAGTGAAGTTTAGAGGATCTTGGAGAATTGCATCTTCATGGAAGAGCCAGGCATCTGCCGGATGATCCAGGCCGTTATCTGGCTGTGAAGTGGCCAAGGCTAATTCCTGAGCATCTGTCAAACCGTCCTCATCAGAATCAAATTGACCATCACCCGCAACTAGAGGATTTAGGGTCCACGTTTGAGACGAGGTATTGAAATCGGTGAATAATTGCTCTATTCCATCAACGAAACCATCACCATCACTATCGGCATCTGTGGGGTCAGCTGTCCATCCTCTGCGAGCTATCTGTTCAGAGGTAACAAAAGAGCCGAAACTCTTGCTTGTCTGAACCGAAGACCATTCTTGCAGCAAAGTCGTATTGCCAGTTGTTATCACAAACCATTGAGGAGCAGACTTGTTAGCATTTGTCTCGGTCAGTAAAGGATCAATGGCATTGTATTCTTCCCAATTAGCCATCCCATCATTATCGGGATCGCCACCCATGTCTGTACTGTTGACCGGATTGAGGATCCATTCATCGGCAAGTATGTCCCAACGCGCATATCTAATCTCCCAACCATCAGGCATGCCATCACCATCTGTATCTGCCGAAAGTGGGTCGCTGGAGCCATGATGCTCCTTTGGTTGCCCTACAGTTACGGTTGCTGAAACCGCCTCTCCAAAGGCTGCTTCAGGGGACCCCCAATCAGACATATTCAGGAACAAAGAGGTGTTGAAACCTTCAGGTAATTCTATTCCATCAGTAGTCATGTTTCCGTTAAACAATGTATCTTTGATATGGTACTCTAGATAATTCACGAATTGTTCGTCCAAATCGAGTACTCCATCATAATTCATGTCGAAACCATCGCCATCAGGATTGTTGAATGCGTCGCTTCCATTCAATGGACTAATTCCTGAAACTGAAGCATCCCAGAGACATTGGTAGAGAGCCTCCCATCCATCTGGTAAACCATCGCCATCAGAATCCGGATTGTTAGGATCGGTCTTGACCCATGAGGCTGCGCCCTCAGGAGTTTCATTGTGGGTCTCTATCATCTTCCCATCCAAAGCGTCAGCAACATAACCCTCCCACATATACTCGCACAGATTTGGCATACCATCGCCGTCTGCATCCCAATAGCGGTCATCATAGCGCAATGGGTCCAAGGTCCAATTGTTTCCGCCAGTATAACTTGAGCCAATCCATCTGCGGTGCTCTATCTCCCATCCATCTGGCATACCATCAGCATCACTGTCCTTGTTAGTAGGGT
>DAWL01000050.1:0-2249 GCA_002505935.1 Euryarchaeota archaeon UBA226
TAGAATGATCGAAGATTATCAGAGGATCTACGAAAGTTTCACTCCGGTTTCTCTTCTTCACGACCAAGAATGAATATTGCTGCAACTACCAAAATTATTCCAGACAACAATATCCAACGCATGTATCCATAGACAGAATTGCCTGAAGACATCTTGTCGACCTCGTCCTTTGCGTCAACATCTCGGCACGCACAAATATTGCATCCCTGTTCATCTGTATACGTGTAAGATTCCCTTCCAGTTGAACACACTGGGCAATCGCTCAATGGACAATTCGTTTCATTTGCATAGGCATTGCCGTCTACGGTATTGTTTGTATCCAAGCCATTATCCTCAACTGTGCTGTTTCCAGTAGCATTGTTTCCTTGACTACTATTGTTGTCATCTGGATTAGACTGGTTTAGTTCTGTTCCATCTGATTCGATAACAAAAATTGCAGAACGTTGACCATTCAACCGCATGATTCCGTCGTTCAATGTAGCATTACCGAGTATGTCCTGCATATCTCCTAACCACGTATGTGCTGATAGATCCAACACATCTCCTCCTGTGCTGAGTACTACTACGACATGTTCAGATTCTGTTTGTCGTGCAAAGGCCATTACATCCTCCTCTGCTTGCAATTGAACATATTCTCCTCTTCGCAGCGGTTCATGTTCCATTCTAGCCTGTGCCAATTGGCCTACCCATTCATCTAAATCTCCAGAAGCAGAAAACATCCTCCTATTATCAGGGTCGGCACCACCTGGCATTGCGAATTCATCACCTGCATAGAGCATCGGAGCGCCAGGAATAGTCAGCAGCCAAGCCATAGCCAGATGCCACCGCTCGTAAGCGAGAGAATTACTCACTTCTCCCGGAAGATTATCCCATTGATTCCAAGTTCCAGTAGAATCAGGGTCTGCCCTGCTGATGAAACGTGGCACATCGTGACTTCCGACATATGGAACCATGACTGCACCCTCGGAGTATTGTTGAGTACTCTGCCATGTCCAATGATCCAAGTGTACCAAACCCATGTTCCCGCTACTCAGAACATTGTCCACCACCGCATGGTAGAGCACGAAATCCGCTTGACCACCTAAGCCACCATCACCCATGTAACGATTGATTGTCTGATACTGCTCCAAATTGTCCTCGATGTTATCTCCTGACCAACCCATTGCTGTCTCGCCTTTTAGATAAAGAGTGGTTCCTGTCAACTCGAGCCGTTCCGATAACCTAGCGGCGATGTTATTGATGGCATTATCATCTACATGCTTGACGGCATCGAGACGTAAAGCGTCCAAATCAAATCTCTCCACCCACCAGATAATATCCTCGATGAATTGCTCGCTGGCATTTCTATTTCGCCAATCCACATCTGGCATGTAAGGCATGAATAGACAGTCTAAACGGCGCTCAGTCCAGTCGCAAGCCGAAGAACCACAGATACACCCATCGCTGAACCAATCGGGATGTTCAGAATAGTATGGATGGTCTTCATGCACGTGATTAATCACCATATCCGCCATGACTCTGATTCCGCGTTCATGTGCTTGTGAAATTAGATTTTCAAGATGCGACTCATCTCCAAGTCGACTATCGATTGAACGCGGTTCAACAGGCCAATAGCCGTGGTATCCTGCTACTTGATGCACTCCATCAGCGGCATATTCCAAACCATCTGGACCTTGATTGAATGGGCTCAACCAAATGGTATTGAAACCCAGTTCCTCGATTTCATCCAAACGCGAAATCACTCCTTCTAAATCTCCACCTAGCCAATCTCCACCGTTGGCCGCTCCCTCCAATGGAAGTGGATCGTTAGAGGAATTACCATTGACGAAACGGTCGGTCATCATCATGTAAATCAAAGAATCATCCCATTGGAAAGCATTCTCCTCAACCCAAAATGACAGAAGGATATCTTCGGCATCTACTCCGGAAGTATCGCTTGCACTCACCCTAATCCTATACTTGCCCTCCATCAGGCCTGATGCAGATATAGCCAGACTCCAGTTTTGCTCAAGCCATGTAGTCTGTAAATCACCCTGACCTATTTCCAATTCCGCTTCAACCAATACAGGGGCATCAGCATCTGAAGAAGATGAAAACTCAATCAACGCTTGTAGTTCTCCATCTTGTACGGCGAACGAAGACAAACTCAGCAAGGGCAAGGAGTGCCTAGCAACCCTAACCAAGGAATTCTCAAAACCATCGCACCATGTAGTTTCAGTATTTTCAGGATCCAGAATCCATTCGCCATC
>DAWL01000050.1:2331-2712 GCA_002505935.1 Euryarchaeota archaeon UBA226
GTCTGTAAATCACCCTGACCTATTTCCAATTCCGCTTCAACCAATACAGGGGCATCAGCATCTGAAGAAGATGAAAACTCAATCAACGCCTGTAGTTCTCCATCTTGTGCGGTGAACGAAGACAAACTCAACAAGGGCAAGGAGTGGTTAGCAACCCTAACCAAGGAATTCTCAAAACCATCGCACCATGTAGTTTCAGTATTTTCAGGATCCAGAATCCATTCGCCATCTACAACGAACTTGTAGCAATACATTCCTGCTGCCAAATCCATGTCCACCGACCAAATTCCCGAATTCTCAGTCAATGGAGTCTCCATCGGCCAATCCCATTCTCCCCGAAGAATAACTTCCGTAGCATCTCCCACATAACTGAAAGTGGTT
>DAWL01000033.1 GCA_002505935.1 Euryarchaeota archaeon UBA226
TCCATCCACAGTTTCTCAGTAACCATGTTTCGGCGAAAGGGGGTGTGATGATAATCTTGCTCAAAGGTTATTTCTCACATATTCAACAGCATTATGGAAAATTGCCATGCCGTCCCCTTCCCAAACTAATCGTTCGGCTTCGCGGTCTCTAGCCAGACGGTTGTTTTCTTCAGTCTCTGTATCATCACTAATGATGTGGTCGAATGGAGATGGGGGGCGTTCTACATCAGGAAGTTCTTGGCGACGGAAATGGGGGTGTAACCAACGTGCATAGATTGCTTCAGGGTGCGGCATTAGACCGAAAATCAATCCAGTAGGATCGCTGATTCCAGCAATATTTCTCATACTACCATTAGGACAAATGGGGAATGGTAAGGGCTCGTTTGTAATCCCCCCTCCGGGTGAAGTAGTGGGGTCGACATATCGGCAAACCAATTGCCCATTGGTATCTAATGTGTCAAGAATCTCCTCAGATGGTGTAACAAATTTCCCCTCTCCATGCCTTACTGGAACTTCCATTCTTTGAATCCCTTTAGTCCAGATACAATTGCTATCTTGGTTGAAATCCAATGTTACCCAACGGTCTTCATAACGGCCACTATTGTTCAAAGTAAGAGATGCTGTCTGTTCAAAATCTGGTATTTCTTTACCGGGTAACAAACCTGTCTTAACCAGTACCTGGAAGCCGTTACAGATTCCAATAATTGGTTTACCCTCAGCTACAAATTGGGATAACTGTTCTCTAAGACTGAAGCGCATTCTATTTCCTAGCAATCTACCACTACCGAGGTGGTCTCCAAATGAAAACCCGCCAGGAACTGCAAGTATGTGGAATTCGGAAAGGTCTCTTTCCCCTGAAACAAGATGGTTGACGTGTATTCTTTCGGGGTTTGCTCCTGCAATCCTGAATACTGCTGCAGTCTCATGATCGCAATTTATGCCGAAGCCCGTCAGCACTGCAACGTTTGGTGTATGAACCATCAGAAATCACCCCCTGGGAATGTCTCTTTCCATGCTTCTGCAGCGCTTTCAACATCCACATCAAGCAATGTTTCTCCGCCATCTTTGATGATTAAATGGTTGGAATCGTTTGTTTTTCCTAATTCAACATAATGATGTCCATTCATTTGCTGTTTGAACTCTTCGAGTTTTTCAGGCATTACTGCTACGATAATTCGGGCTAGGCTCTCACCATACAATCTGGCCCACCTACTTGCTTGCCCAATATCAGCAATGTCGATGCTGGCCCCTTGTCGTCCGCCGATGCACATCTCGGCCAATGCCACTGAAACGCCTCCTTCACTACAATCGTGAGCGCTTGAAACCAATCCTTTGTGAATCGCTTTAGTCAGAGCCTTGTATCTCGATAGATTAGATTCGATATCGTGCAAGCGCGGGACTTCACCCCCGATTCCTGCGGCCCTGTTTTGCCGGCGCAACATGTATGCAACTTCGTTTGCTCCAAGTTCTTCTCTAGTCTCCCCTAAAATAAACAGGTGATGTCCAGCACCAATCAGATCGCTCGTAATTGATACTCTAACATCTGGATGATTACCAATGAGGGAAAACAAAAGGGTTGGTGGAATACTGATTTTGTCCTTCCCCTTACCATAGTCATTTTTCATTGAATCTTTACCACTAATACATGGAACATTGTAACCAGTACATGCTCTTTCCAACTCTCTATTCGCCCTAACTAATTGGGCCAATTTGAATTTACCATCTGGCGTCTTCTCGCTTTCAATCGGGTCTGGCCAACAATAATTGTCACAACCAGCCATCTTACTGGTGTCTACGCCACTGCAAACAGCATTTCTCACTGCTTCATCAACAGCTGCTGCAGCCATTGCTCCTGCGTCGATATCAGAATATCTCGGTGAAAGACCGCAAGATACTACGAAGCCTTGAGAGTCTCCATGGATTGGTGCAAGTACTCCTGCATCGCCAGGACCGTCGCAATTCTTGCCAACAAAGGGTTTGACTGCGGTTTGGGCAATTACCTCATGATCATATTGTCTGACCAATGTTTCTTTGCTAGCAATATTTGGCCTCCTCAACAAATCTAACAGAATTTCGTTATGATCCACTTCAGTTGGGGGCTCAAAGGGTGTGTTTTTCGGTGGCCTCCATTCACTTTGTAATTGCAGTTGTGGAACTCCATCGTGTAAGAAAGTCAAAGGGAGAGATGCGACTGTCAGGTCTCCATATTTGACATGAAACATACCTGTAGAAGTGAAATTGGCAACAATTGTTGCTTCGACTTCGTGTAGTTTAGCTAATTTTTCAAACGCTTCTTGATCGGATGGGCGTACGGCAACCGTCATCCTTTCTTGTGATTCGGAAACTAATATTTCCCAAGCAGATAATCCGCTTTGCTTCAATGGAACTGCTGCTAAGTCGATGATACAACCATCGGTATATTCTGCCATTTCTCCAATGCTGCTAGAAAGTCCACCTGCTCCGTTGTCTGTGATACAAGTGATTAGGCCTGCATCTCGCGCTTCAAGAATCATATCAAGCATCTTTTTCTGGGTGATAGGATCGCCAATTTGTACTGCGCTGCTAGGACTTTCTTCCGTTAATTCGAGGCTGGAAAATGTGGCCCCATGAATTCCGTCAGCCCCAACTCTACCCCCCACCATGTAAACCAAATCGCCTTCTGCGGGATTTTTGATGTGAGTCTCTCTTCCATCTGGGAGATGTCTGGGCATCAATCCAATCGTTCCCGCATATACCAATGGTTTGCCAATGAACCTATCATCGAAGACTATTGCGCCATTCACAGTTGGAATTCCACTTTCATTACCTCCTACTCGGATGCCTGCATGGACGCCTTCAAGGACGCGGGTTGGATGAAACAGATTTTCGGGTAATTCGCCTTCCCAATCAGGAGGGCCGAAACAAAAGATATCGGTGTTGGCAATTGGTCTGGCTCCCAATCCTGTACCAAGGATGTCTCTATTCACTCCAACAATACCCGTCATCGCTCCACCATATGGATCTAAAGCGCTGGGGGAATTGTGGGTTTCCACTTTCATGCAAAGGCTCCATTCATTGTTCCAAGCGATGACCCCGGAGTTGTCATGAAAGATTGAGAGAAGCCAATCAACTTCATTTTGCATTTTTTCGGTTGGTTTCATAATATAGGTCTTGAATAGTGAGTCAATCTCACTCTTCTCTCCTGTTTCGGTGTCGTGGTGCTCGATTTTTGCGGCGAAAATCTTGTGTTTACAGTGCTCTGACCAAGTTTGTGCAAGACATTCCAGTTCTACATCGGTTGGGGCATCTGGACGTAGGCCTCTGGCTTCTCTCTGGGCTTGGATTTCGGGGTCCCTATAATGTGATTGTATAGCCTTCATTTCCTCTAAACTCAAGGCGAGTATTCCCTTTTCTGAAATCTCCAACAGTTCTTCGTCGCTGACTTCTAAATCTATGGTGGCGGGTATAGTGAATTCAGTCTTTTGAGGGGTTGGAAAATCTAGAACGGGGAGGGGTGTTTTTGGATTTCTTGTGTCTGCAACTTTAGCAATTTCAATCAGGGGGTTGTGAAGTTGTTTTGCAAGCCAATTTAGATCGATGTCTTCGCTAAGGCCATGGAATGCATAAGTCATTGATGTTGAAATTGCAGCGCCATCACCCAGCTCTGGGTGGAGAGTTAGAAGGCCGTCTAAAGCTGCACTTCCCGGATTATCGGTAACTCCGGGTTTGAAGCCTATACTGATTACCGCGTCTGGGCGTTCTGGGAATTGTGTCCCATCCTCAAGTAGAGGAGAATTACATGTTGCATTTTCGATTATTGGATCAGCGAATAGTACATCCAAATCCTCGTTTAATGGGCCTTCATCCAACTCAGAATTAACCAAAAAACCGACAATACTCCTCACCTTATCTACTGAAATATTGTGATTATTGAGGAGTGAGCGCCTAACTACTTCTCCTCTGACATCAACCATTCCGGGCTTTGGGGTGACTTCGATACGGTGCACAATTGTTGACAGCCCCAGCACAACCTGCCCCGTAGGGGCAGAAGGTTGTGATTGAAGACCGTCCATGAAGGCTTTCATCCTCAATTCAAGGTAATCCGACGAGTTTGCGTAGGCTTGGCACTACTTTTAGCAGGGGTACTGCTAACCCACCAGCCTTGCCGGCCTTGCCAGAATATTGTTTCAGAGTTTGGGAAATATTCTTTGAAACCGATGTACGCATCGTTCTTCCTTCAATGACATCTCCTGCAGAATTCTTTAGCCTCACATGAGTGTCGAATATTCCTTTACCGTTCGGTTGCATGGAAAGCCATAGCACAGATCCTTTGTCAAGGGAATCTCCAATGACGTCTATCAAGTCTATTTTTTGATTACTTGAAATTGAGAGTGCTTTACTCTCCGGAGTTTTTACAGTTTGTTCTTTGTCAAATGTTAGTTTGATTGTTTGGTGTTGTGGTTCAAGGGAGGGGGAGATGACTTCTACCTCATACGTTTCGTCACTATCAATCAAACATGCGAGGTATATCAGAAGGTTGATCTGGTCGCTTGATGTTTGTCTATCAACCTCTGAATCAAAAATGAATGTTGAGTTTTGTAAGTCTTCTAATTCATTCATGAAAAGGTGCTCGAGGCGATCTATAACTAAGAAAAACGAAGGGATATATTCTCTAGTTAATTCCAATAGATGTTGAATCATCTTCATGTTGAATATTTCATGGGAAATAATCTGATCGATTGATTCTTCAGAGAAAATCTCGCTAAGTTCTGATTGTACTTGGTCATCATCTAATACTCCTTCTTGATTCATGTGATAAAGAAAAATGGTTTTCTCAACAGCTGCTACTTTGGATATTCCATCTTTTACTTGAAGTGTGGTTTCTCTGATGTATTGATTCCATTTACTGGCAAGGGTTGGTTCCATCATATAACGCATCATCTGAGTAAATGGTGCGGTTAACAGGGTAGGGTGGCCCGATGGGACATATGTAGAGAGAAGTCCTGTTGGTTGGGATGCATCGAAATCTTTGGTTGGGTCCATAGTCGCTGCTAACCAAACTAAGATGGAAAGACCCGTTCCTACCGCTACTGACATTGCGAAAAGGAATGGCCAAGGGTCTGCTGTCGTGAATGTCATTTCATTCCATGCTGAAGGGGGAGAGACGAATATGGCTCCAAATAGGGTAACTAGGTAACATAATATTGCAATTATTCCAAATACGCGATGGGAAATTGCCTGATAGTGTTCGTCGCGTAATGTGTTTGAAACCTGATCATATCCTTCGAGTGATTTGAATGGTTGGCCGTTTCTTCTAGCTAACACTCCTTCTAACTCAAAGTTAGCCCTTGTCAATTTCAATCCTCTTGCTCGTTTAGCAAGTAATACCTGCCACAATACTTGTCCAACAAGAATCAAAAAAAGCATAATTGGAATAATTGTGCCACTTAATTCGAGATTCAATAATGTTGGATCGAATTGATAAATTAATCCTGCAGCAATAACTGGAATTGGCATTAATCGGTTGATTAAAACTCCAGGGCCTGTATTGAACAAGAATATCTCTCGCTCTTCTGCCCGGGTTTGGTTCAATCTCTCGTTCAGAGTTTCGGTGGAGGCTGCAATGTCAAAGATATCTGAATATTCCTTTGACGGTTCCGAAGGGGGGGTATATTCAGAATCCATACAGTTTCGAAGCGGTTCCGAGGGATTATGGCTTCGGTCCTACAATACGCTCTTTAGGCAAGTTCCAGTATATCCTTTCTTGATTTTTGAAACATCTTCTGGGGTTCCCTGAGCAATTACCGTACCGCCCCCATCGCCCCCGTCCGGGCCTAAGTCGATTATCCAGTCCGCACTTTTCACAACATCAAGATGGTGTTCGATAACAACGATTGTGTGGCCCTTTTCTCTCAATCTCAGCAATACTTCGATGAGTTTCTGGGTATCAGAAAATGATAGTCCTGTTGTCGGCTCATCAAGGATATACAATGTGTGATTATTTGCTGGCCGTTTCAATTCACTTGCCAATTTAACTCTCTGCGCCTCTCCCCCACTGAGTGTTGTTGCTGGTTGGCCTAGTCTGATATATCCAAGACCAACGTCATTCAAGGTTGATAATATTCGGTGGAGTTTTCGATGGTGTTCGAAAAAGTTAGTTGCTTGAGAAACTGACATTGCCAAAATATCTGAGATGGTCTTCCCCTTCCATTCAACTTCTAGTGTTTCCCTAGTATATCGGGCACCCTTACAAACGTCGCATGTCATCCATACGTCCGGTAAAAAGTTCATTTCCAATTTTATTGATCCTGCGCCCTTACACGATTCGCAACGGCCGCCCCTTACATTAAATGAGAAATGCCCCGGTTTGTATCCGCGTTCCTTGGATAATGGGGTGTTTGCAAATATTGATCTCACCTCATCGAATGCTTTGGTATATGTTGCAGGGTTTGATCTAGGTGTTCTACCAATTGGTGATTGGTCGATTATGATGACCTTGTCTACGTCTTCTGCACCGATTATTGAGTCGTGTTTTCCTGGAATTTTGTCGCTTCCTTGAGTTGTGCGCATTAGTGCTGGACCTAATATTCCAGACACTAGAGATGATTTTCCGCTACCGGAAACTCCTGTCACAGCGGTCATCAAGCCCAAAGGTATCATTACATCAATTCCGGCTAGATTGTTGTGCCTCGCGCCTTTGATCGTTAACCATCCGTTTTCTGGCGGGGTTCGATAGTCGGGTGTTGGAATCTTACGGCGGCCAGAAAGATATGCTCCCGTTATGCTCTCCTCACATTCCATTATCTCAATTGGCGGGCCATTTGCCACAATTTCTCCACCATCAGCTCCTGCTCCGGGGCCAAGATCACATAACCAATCGGCTTGCCTGAGAGTCTCTTCATCATGCTCAACAACAATTAGTGTATTTCCTGATTCGGACAATTCCCTGAGCGTACTAATGAGTTGAGCGTTATCCTTCTGATGGAGTCCAATGCTTGGCTCATCGAGGACATACATAACGCCAGTCAATCTAGTACCAATTTGTGTGGCTAATCTAATTCTTTGACTTTCACCGCCAGAAAGGGTGTTGGCTCTTCTATCGAGTGTCAAATAATCTAATCCTACATCGTTAAGAAAAGAAAGGCGGTTCTCGATTTCTTTGATAACTTCGTCGCCAATAAATAGCGATTTTTCGTCTAGTGGCTTCTTGCCTCCCCTCCATGACTGAACTAATTGTAGTGAGTTACATACCGTCATTGAACCAAGAGATGGAAGTGATGTTCCACCAACAGTAACTCCTCTTGCAGAGGGATTCAATTTTTCACCATTGCAATCCAAACAGGGTTCGTCTGTCATGAATGACATCAATCTATGGCGAGTTCTTTCTGAACTTGTTTCGGTATACGTTTTGTTCAATCTCCCCATCACACCCATCCACGGGCGTTGCATTTTGTATGTCGAACCCTTTTCTGAACGGAATTCAAAATCGATAATGGTTGAGCCCGTTCCATATAATTGGATGTCCCTTTGATCATCATCTAATTCCTTGAAAGGGACATCGGTTGGTATCCCGTAGTGCTCCGCTACTTGTTCCATCTGTTTTCTATACCACCCTGGAGACATTGATTGTCTAAATGGCCTGATACAGCCTTCGCTAATACTAGCCTCTTCGATTATGGCCAATTCCTCACTGAATCTACGTTGAACGCCCAATCCTTGACAAGAAGAGCAGGCGCCAAGGGGGCTGTTGAATGAAAATACACGTGGACTTAATTCTGGCATGAAAGAGCCGTGTTTGGGGCAAGCAAATTCCTCACTATAGGCTAACGCTTCTTCATCTGAATCTATCTTTTCGATGGCGACGGTCCCGCCGCCGAGGCGTAATCCTGCCTCCACCGCTTCAGTCAATCTCTGGCGGGTCTGATTTCCTATCTTCATTCGATCCATTCGAACATCAATATCGTGGCGAAGGTTCTTTTCAAGGGCTGGTGGGTTCTCAAATTCCGCATCCCTACCGTTGATTCTACCG
Source organism: Euryarchaeota archaeon UBA226 (assembly GCA_002505935.1). Taxonomy (GTDB): domain Archaea; phylum Thermoplasmatota; class Poseidoniia; order Poseidoniales; family Poseidoniaceae; genus UBA226. The sequence continues at coordinate 8,009 of DAWL01000033.1, forward strand.
TGTGTCCATCCCTGATCAACTAAATGTTGGAATAAATCTACATGGGTACCTTTTCTATTTCTTATCGCCGGACTCCATATGGCACATGCTTGATCGGTAAAACGCCATAACATATCATCGACTATTTCCTGAATGGTTCTTCTAGCAACTTCATCACCACATGTGGGACAATGAGGAATACCTATTCTAGCCCACAATAAACGAAGATAATCCATAATTTCAGTAACTGTAGCAACTGTTGATCTTGGATTATGAGAGCCTTGTTTCTGATCAATACTAATCGCCGGAGAAAGGCCTTCTATCTGATCGCAATCAGCCTTTTTCATCTGCCCTAGAAATTGTCTAGCATAGGAAGATAGTGACTCAACATATCTCCTCTGCCCTTCAGCATATAATGTGTCAAATGCTAAGCTAGATTTTCCACTTCCTGATACTCCAGAGATGACAACAAACTGCCCCCTTGGTAATTCGACATCTATGTTCCTCAAATTATGGGTACGGGCTCCCTTGACTTTGATCCAGCCTTGGTCGACTAGACTAGTGTTGTCCGCTCCACCCATGTAATTGCTGGGTCTTGGCACCGGTTATTCAATGCATGTCATCATTCTTCAGAATGTATTCTTTTCAAAGATTGAGGGGGGTTTTGAGAAGAGGTTCATTTCTTCTCCATTTGGGTGAATAAAAATCAATGTGGTGGCGTGTAACATCAATCGTTTTGTTTGAATTGTTGAACCGTGTGCTTGATCGCCCACAACCGGGTTGCCTCTTTCGGCCAATTGCACTCTGATTTGGTGTCTTCTTCCCGTTTCAATTTTCAATTCTACTTTACTTATTTCGGAATTTGTGGAGAGGAGTTGCCAATGAGTTATTGCTAGTTTTGAGCCCCTGCTTCCTTCTTTGGAAACCCATACGCGTAGATTCTTATCTTCAATCAACCAATCTTCTGCAATACCTTGCTGTTCGATTATTCCTTCAACAATTGCTTGGTATCGGCGTTCCACTTTCCGTTCAGCAAATTGATTCTGTAAATTCTGCTTTGTTTTTTCATCCTTTGCGAACAAAATAATTCCGCTGGTTTCTTTGTCTAATCTATGAATAATATATCCCCATTCTTCTTCATTCTGAGATGTCAGATATTGCTGAACCTTTGAATGGAGAGTATTTGTCTCCATTTTATCGGTCGCTACCGTCAACATCCCTGGTGGTTTATTCACTGCAATCAATTCTTCATCTTCGTAAATGATATCGAGTAATTTATTCTCGATTGCTGGTTTAGGATGTATCTCAACAATTGAACTGGGTGAAACTATTGTTTTCGCTTTGAGTGCAACTGTTCCATTTACTGTTACACGTTTCTGAGTTAGCATATGTCGAAGTGTTCTATTGCTTGAAGAGGGGTGGATTTTTTTGAGTGCATCTAATAATTCCATTTCAGAATCTATTGTTATGCTTGGATTCATTGTTTCGCCTCATAAGAGAATGACATCTATTTTTTGTCCTGTTTTTGCAGTTGTTCCGGGGGCAAGATATGTCAAAGCGTTGGCTGAAACCAAACTATGTAAATTTCCAGAACCCTGATGTGTCTTTGTTGATGCCAACAACTCTCCTTCAATATTCTCAACATACACTCTTCTCAATGTAAAACAGTCTTCTGCTGCTTTAAGATCCTCCAACAAAGTAACTGGAACCGTTGAATCATATGGGCCTTGAATACCAAATTGTTTGAGTATCCAAGGTCTAACTAGCATTCTGAAAACCACATGGCTTGAAACTGGGTTGCCGGGTACTCCAAACAAAGGTGTTCCTTTCCATGTACCAAATAATGGAGGGGAGCCGGGGCGTATTTTTACACGCCAATAATGAATTTCTCCTTCCTCTTCCATTATTTTTCTAACAAGGTCCCATTCCCCCATGGAAACTCCCCCACTAGTAATTATCAAATCGCTATTTTCTGCTGCATGATCCAAAGCTTTCCTTAATGTAGAAATTGAGTCAGCGCAGGCACCCGTCCGAATAGGTATACATCCCAACTCTTTCACAAGTCCAGCTAAACCAAAAGAGTTGGACTCGTAAATCTCTCCAGATTGTAACTCTTCTCCGGGAGATTTCAATTCGTCTCCTGTAGAAATTATTGATACTCGGAGTGGGGAGTGTACTTTCACAGTTGGGTGCCCCATTGTGGCGATCAATCCGAGATTATGTGGCACCAATTTAGTGCCCGCGAGTAGTGCTGCTTCCCCTTTACGCAAATTCTCTCCTTTTTTGCGCACCCATCCTGGCTTTGCTTCTTCCAAGACATCTACCCATTCTCCGTCCTCAGAGGTTGAAGTCTTCTCAACCATGATGATCGCATCTGCGCCATTTGGCATCTGTGCACCAGTCATAATTCGGACCGCTTCTCCTTCTTTCATTACCAATTCCTCAGCAGCAGCGGCCTGAGATGTGCCGATTATTTTCAGCCGCCCTGGTGTATCTTTGTGTAATACTGCAAATCCATCCATACTTGAATTATCAAATGGGGGATCATCAACTAAGCTCTCAATGTTGCAAGATAGAATTCGGTTATGGGCTTCATCAAGTTCCAAAACCTCTTCTGAAGTTTCTATTGATAGTTGATCTCCTATCTCTCTCGCTCGTTCGAGTGAAACAAAATACTCCATGCTACCGAACCCTTCGTTTCAACACATGAACATGGACCTATCGCTTGATGACCAATTATGAAAAGAAGTTACAAAGTCCGTTGAATCATGTCCGAGGCTATTTGGGAAGTCACAGTTACTTCTCTAATGGTTTCAGGAAGTGCTACGATTCTGGCGATGTTGATCGGGCTTCCTTTAGCTTCAATATGTGCTCGGAGAAATTTTGCAGCAAAGCCGATGTTGAAAGTGGGAGTAAGAACGCTCTATGGGTTGCCTCCGGTAGTGGTTGGTGTTGCGGTATATCTCGCTTTATCCCGACAAGGTATGTTTGGAGGGTTGGGGCTATTATTCACCCTTGAAGGGATGATTATTGCTCAAACATTGTTGATTCTCCCACTAGTGTGGGGACTTTCTTGGAGTGCGATGGAGAATGTTTCTCGAGAGGTGCTTGAAACGCACCGAATGCTAGGCCGGAAAGATGGGGTGATAACCCATCTCCGTGAAGCGCGGGGCGGTGTAGTAAACGCCTCCTTGGTGGGTTTTGGTAGAGCGATTGCTGAAGTTGGGGCAGTGATGATAATCGGTGGGAACATTGCGGGAAAAACAAGGGTGTTGACAACTAGCATTGTGTTAGAAACTTCTCAAGGAGATCTTGATTCAGCTTTGTCGCTTGGTGGGATTCTATTGTTGATTGCATTATTCGCTTCAGGTATTGCGCTCTTGATTGAAAACAAGCGAGGAGGAAAAAGTTCACCTCCAGAAGTATGGGGGGAGCCCGTTTTCAAAACTGGAATGGAGGTAGAAGTAGATGTGGTGGATTTGAATTGGGCAGTCGATGGAAATCAGATTCTAAGTGATGTTTCGTTGAAATTTAAATCAGGAGAGTGTGTTGCCGTTCTTGGAGCATCTGGAAGTGGAAAATCCAGTTTATTACGAAATGTTGCCGGCTTAGAAAGGGATGGCTATGTTTCAAATCTCGATGTGATGATGGTTCATCAAAGGGCTGTTACCCTATATGGTGATGTGTTGACTAATGTTATGCACTCAGGGGTTGAAAGTTCGGAAGGAATGTGGTGGTTGAAGCAAGTCGGATTGGAAAATTTTGCAAATCGTGATCCATCTACACTATCGGGGGGCGAACGGCAACGATTAGCCCTAGTTAGGGCCTTATCTTCAAAACCTGAAGTATTGTTGTTGGATGAATTCACAGCCAACTTAGATGGCCCTAATGTTTCTATATTGGAAAAATTAGTTATGAATTTCATTTCTAATGGGGGAGCGGTTTTGTTGGCCACTCACAACCCATTTCAATCACAGAGGATGGCAAATAGAACATTGATTTTAGAAGATGGAAATATAGTAACAAGAGACTCTTTACAATCTCAAGCATTGCTCGACGGTTCTTGGTTGGGTTGACCTGGATTGAACATTTGTTGGCCATTAATGGTATATTCAGCGATAATCGCTTCTCCTTTTGAAGACATCAAGTATTCTTCAAAGAGTAAGGTTTGAGATTGATATTCATTCTCTAATTGAATGATACTATATTGATTCAGTGTAAGTTCGTCTTCCCAAATATTTGCGACAAGATCAAGTTGTGGAGACATAGATAGCCATGTGCCCATATCACTGAGTACCCAACAACGCAATTCATTTGCCATATTCAAAGCCGCACCCATTCCTTGGCCAATGGAATAATATGATTCACTAGAGGGGTGAGTTCCAGAACTATCTTCGATTAATGATATCGTTGTACTGCGCCATATCTCTTGTTCTTTAATATGAGTTCCAGAACCATCGCCCCTCGAGATAATACATTCATCTTGAATGTGTTCAAATGCTTCAGATACATTTGTTGGTCCATCCAATTCACTTGGGCCCAATAATACAAATCTATTCCATGCAAATGTAGTTCTAGAATTTCCATAGCCTTGTTCTATGAATTGGATTTCTTTTTCTGGTGCATGAACAATCAACATATCTGCATCTCGATTTTCACCAAGTTTCAATGCTGCTCCAGTTCCTACAGCAACAACTCCAATTTCTATATCATATTCTTCTTTGAATGATGATAATAATACATCCAATAGTCCAGAATCTCTCATTGATGTAGTTGTAGCAAGGATCAAGCCTTCTGAATCTTCTTCCTCACCTAAACAACCAGAAATGTTGAAACTCAACATTAACAAAATAATGGCGATTGAGCGCCGCATCAATACAATCACTACGAGAAATCATCCACATGTTCACAATGAGGACATGTGATTGTATATTTTGCACGCTTTGGTTTATCCACCATCATTATTGAGCCGCAAAGAGAACACTGGTGTTTGATTTTGGTGGGCTCCTCGATTTTGGGGGCATCTTCCAATACCCTACCAGACGTAGACCAGCCCACAGTATCTGTATAGCTGTCAGTCTTCTTCAATGACTTACTTTTCAAAGTTAAACGCATCTTCTTGCGTCGCTTTTTCTTAGGCCCGCCAGCAGCAGGTTTTTTCCTTGGACCTCGCTTCTTCGCCATCTTAATCACCCCTCCCTTGAGGCTGAAGTATTCAACCCCATCGGCTTATTGTAAAACATAACTTTCACCATTCTTAGGTTGATGGACAGTATGACCATTCTTTTCTAGAGCCTCAACTAATGGGGGTCGTGCTTGATTTGGATCTGTATGATAAACTACTACATCTTTAGCTCCACATGCTTCTGCAAATTCTACAATATCTGCATGGCCAGCGTGTGTTGAAAAATCAAATGAGTCCCATTCTAAATCAATAGGGGTAAGATTCCCAAAAATTTCTACTCTGCCTTCTTCCTGTAATCTTCTACCACCTGAACCTTTGGCCTGGTAGCCCATGAATAAAATTGCATTTTTTGGATCATGCCTTAATCTGTTTAGATACCAAATAGATGGCCCGCCATCCAACATACCACTTGTTGAAACTATGACATCAGCATCAAGGGCTTTCTTTTTGTCAGATTTGCTTGAAACTCTTTTTACCCATTTGAATGCCTTTTCAAGTGCTTCAGAATCTCGAAGATATTCTGGATTGTTTAGATAATGCTTGGTTATCGTTTTACCCATCCCATCATAATGTACGTTTAATTCAGGCATTGTAGAATGCAATTCTAACAATACATCTTGTCCTCTTCCATTAGCAAAAGCAGGTATCAATGCTGTACCGCCTCGATCAACAATTTCCCGAACTTTATTCAAAAAACGCTGTTTTTCTTCTGATTTATCGGGATGTTCTCTGCCGCCATATGTTCCTTCAACAAATAATGTATCAATTTGAACCGGGGTTGCGCCATTAACCAGTGGTGAATTTCTAGTATCAAAATCACCGGAAATCAATACCTTGCGTTGACCGGTATCTATCTCAATCATTGCTGCGCCTGGAATATGGCCTGCAGAATGTAGCCTCCATTTCCAATTTCCATGCTTGTTCCATTCACCAAAAGAATGTGCAGTCCAACTATTCAAAGCTTCATCAAGATCTCTTTTATCCCATGGTAATGGATAGCCTTCTATTCGACTTACTTTATGACAATCATTCCACATTAATTCACTCAAAGCAACTGTAACATGAGTTGCATGAAGACGAGAACGATGTGCCCCCACTAACCAAGGAACCATGCCAATATGATCAATATGGCTGTGAGTAACTATTGTGTCAGTTATCTTGGGAGCCTCATCAGGATATCTTGGTGGATCTGTTGGAGCCAAACCATAATCGATTAACAATCTATTACCGGATGGGCCTTCAAGAATTAATCCAACATTCCCAACTTCTGAACCACCACCAAGAAAATGATATCTCAATCCTGAATCAATTGGTTCATCTGGATAAGACGTGGTTTTACCAGGGGAATACATGACCATGATGATTCCTGAACGGTATTCATCATGAAGATACCCCTTTGTTTCCACTGGAGAAAATAAATTAGATCTGACATGATTTCTTTCCAAGATAAACAATATATGCTTCACGCGAATTTAACATACGGGTGTTGCTATCCTCAAATTATTCTATTGCTATCCTCTTCATCAACTTCTACCTTCCAGTGGAAATAAGGGGGTAAGGGGATAGAATTCGATTGCACTTGAAATCAATTTCATATGGATATGCTTCTTCAACAAATACCTCTTCGAATGTTCATGGTGAGGGTGCCGGGACACGTTTTCGTCGTTGATGAAGATCGGTGTTTTGGGTGTGCAGCATGTATTGCATTATGCCCGGTCGATGCACTTCGACTGGAAAATAATCTAGCTATTGTTGATGAACCATCCTGTACACATTGTGAACATTGTATTCCATCATGTCCAGTATTTGCATTAGAAATTGTTCAAGAGGTTTGAATATGAACATAATTATTGCAGGTGGTGGATTAACAGGATTATCTGCTGCCTTGGAATTATCACATCATGATGTTACATTGATTGATTCCAAACAAGAACTTGGCACACCAGTACGTTCTCCAGGAATAATAGACGATGAATCTTTATTGATATCTGGAGTTAAAGATAAAATCCAATTCAATAATGGTTGTTTTAGACGATCATGGTTAGAAAAAGCCATGGCGATCAAAGTGATTGAACAAGGGTCACAAATTATGCTAAAAACTCGAATTGTTGGCTATGATGATGGATTAATTTTGAAAGGTTCACAAATAGGAATTCCTGAAAAAATGAATGCAGATGTATACATCGATTTGCTTGGAGAAAAGTCCCCATATCCTGGTTGGTTTGGTGATAGTAAAATTTTACGAAATGAAGAAATGATTCGACCACCATCTAGAAAATTAGTGAACTGGAAGGGGGGGATTTCAATTTCCGGCGGAGAATATACTCGAGCAGATGGAACCGGTGAAACTTGGTGGAGAGATGAAGCGCCATTTATTCCTCCAGAGGGATGGTTAGAACAGATGAGTGGAGAACATCCTGAGCGAATTTCAGCGGATGCTGCAATTATCAGAGGTATTGAATGCGCTGAGAAGATTGTTTGACCCCAAATCACATACCAAATGCCCGCCACCCAAGGTCATGCTTCCTGAATACCCAGGGGGGCTTTTGTCTTGGATATGTTCGAATGAGTTTGGAACTAGACATGCCACTTTACTAGATCCTGCTGACCAATCAGCAGAAGTTGCTGCAGCCAAGGCTTTAGCTGCAGTTGAAGGCGGTAGTAAGTTGATTTTAGTGGGCGGCTCAACAAACACTCCAGAAAATAAAGTGCATGATACAGTTGTTGGGATTCAAGAAGCCCTTGAATTACGTGTTTGGGCAGCTTCACAAGATTCTACCGTGGATGAAGAAGATTGGAGAATACCAGTAATTCTCTTTCCAGGAGGTGCTCATGCCCTTTCTTCATCTGCAGACGCAATTTTGTTCATGATGTTGATGAATAGTACCACTCCTAGATTTTTAGTCGAAGAACAGGTAAAGGGTGCTACTTGGTTACATGAAGCAGGAATAGAAATGCTTCCAACTGCATATCTGATTTGTGAGCCCGGTGGGAAAGCGGGAGAAGTGGGACAAGCGAATTTACTTAATTCACCAGAGGATATTCGCGCTTATTCATTATGCGCTAAAGGGTATGGAATGAAAATTCTCTATCTTGAAGCAGGTAGTGGCGCCCCCTCTCCTCTTGATTCAGAGATGATTAGATCTGCAGAAGGAGAGTGTGTATTTGTTGGTGGTGGAATTAGAACTACTGAACAAGCGATTTCAGCGAAAGAAGCGGGCGCCTCGTGGATAGTTACAGGAACTATTGTTGAAGAACAAGAAGACCTAGATCAAATTCGTTTAACAATTGAAGAACTAGTATCAGCGTTGAACTAATCGTCGTCTTCGTAAACTACAGGGTCCCCACTACCGCCGGGAGCATTTGGCCTAGTATCAGGCTCATCTCCTTGAGGTAAAGATTCGACATTCTTCTCTAGGTCTATCTCATCACCTCCAGCCAGGGTATGCATATCATCTAAAGAAGGCGACTCGATAGTTCGCTTCTTAGGGCCCTCTTCAGCGATACGAGCCCTCGTTTCTTCCCTAGCGGAATGATCCCTTACCAACCCTAGAGAATCTTGGAATACTCTACCAACAACCTCTCTTGTCTTTTCACTGCGTCTAGCCGCATCAAGCTCCAACATCGCTCTTTCACGCTGACTCTCTACTTCCTTTAGTTCTGAAGTTCTATCTTGCAATGCTGCTTCAAGGTCAGTGATTGTCAGATGCATTTGTTGTACTCTTTCATCTCTTTCAAAGACATCGTTATGTAAGCGCCTTTCACGCCTTCTCAAAGCCTCATATTCACGATTCCTTTCTAACAACCGCCTCTTTAATTCTTCAATTTGTTCGACTAAGTAATCGTGTTCTGCACTAACGGACCTTGGGCCAGTCATTACTCTCTCTAACTGTTCTTCCAATTCACCGAGTCGCCTATCGCGTTGATCTAACAATCCTCGCAATCTATCAGCAATCTCTCGCAATCTTTGTCGCTCTTCCTCCAAAGCCTCCCTTGCTGCGATTTCCGCAGCCAAGTCCTCTTCTCGTTGATCCAATTGTCCTTTCAAACCTCTGAC
>DAWL01000085.1 GCA_002505935.1 Euryarchaeota archaeon UBA226
GTATTACCCTCGCTCATTATCGTAATATCGAATTTTGCAATGTCATCCTGTCCACGGTCTAGAGGCGGAGTCAATTCAAGAATCAATGTCTGGACATTGTGGCTCTCAACCTGTGCTGTAAGGAAATAGGCGCCATCCTCGGTCAAGGAAGTTGCAGTCTCTTGATCGTACAACCTAACTGTCCAAGTGTGCGGCCCATCAACTCTGATACGGAAGGTGTCGAAATCAAAACCGGTGTTGAAGACCTCAAGATAGAATCTACCTGCGCCGTCTGCATCGATGAAATGAGATACATCTGAATCATAGGCATCAGGCCTTTCGGAGTCTGCGATTTCCATGATTCTATCTTCATCGGTAAACACACTCACCTTAGGGCGGGCAAATACCCCCACCTCCTCGATATCGACACTGGTGGTTACCACTTGCACTTCTTCTGTTGTCCCATCTCCATCGGTATCTGCATAGGCTCTACCTATTATCTCCAAACTTGATGGTGCATCTGAAAGATCCTCAGGGGAGGTGACAGTTAGCGTCGGGCGCACAAGGTCTCCGCCACCGCTCAAATCATATCCTCCGGGTTCACTGAACTCGATTAGCCAATCACTTCCAGGATTTCGCTGAAGAGAAAGTTGTACTTCCATGTCCAAACCGTCCCCTCCTATATGCTCCAACTCAAATTCGACAGAAGTGGTCTTACTAGGGGCGATTAGAATGACATCTCCTTGAGTCGCTGCAAGTTGCAAAAAGACTGCATATTCGACGAATTCAACGCCATCGTGATTATACACCATTACATTGTCCTGCATATCTCTAACTTCCAATCTCAAGCCATATTCGCCAGCAGCACGTCCTGAATTATAGGTCCATTCGTATTGACCCACCAAACCCTCATTGTCCAGTCTTAATTCTCCATCATCAAAGGTTTTCTCAAAGACAACTGCTGTATCTCCTGGAGTTTGCATTACCAGTTTCACGCTCTTGATATCGTCTCTACCAAATGCATCTCTAACATCTACTGAAAACTGCATTGTTCTGTACTCAACCCTGTGATTGGGGGCCCATTGAACCACTTCTGCATCATTCCAAGAACCTCCTGTACGATGGACTTTGACCTTGGAATTAGCCAATGCATCGGCCTTTACTTCCATCCTAGTGTAAGCACCGTTGCTGTTGTCGACATTGTGGTACGCAACCCTGACGTCGCAATCATCTCCATCCTGGCCGGGGACACCACCACCTTGGCAATTTGCCTCAGCCGTAATTCGCAGAGTCAATTGCTTACCACTCTGCACGATGAATCCCCTATCTCCACCTGGAAGAGTGCTTGAGATATCCATTGAATACGGACGGTATTGGTAAGCGCAACTACTACCAAAAATACCGCCATCTTGACAGGGGTCATCGAGGCTCGCAGTAGTTGTTGCTACTACAGAAGAACCACTCTTCAATTCGAAAGTCAGTTCGGCAGTACTTTGCTCCTGCCCGGTAAATCGAATGTAAACGAACAAAGGAATCTCTGCACCATCGCTGGCATCACCCTTAACCGTCAGATTGGATATCATTGCTGCAGACTTGAACTCAAGCCCACCTATGGCAGAATCATCGGATTGACTACCGGAGTCGGGGATATGAGTGGTAATGAATCCTGACCCTCCAGCAGAAGAGTTCTGTTCAGCGATAAAAAGGTCGTAGGAAACCATTGCATCACTTGAAAATGATCTATCTTCAACCGCTTCCAAAATCTCATTCTCCATCGAAGATGGAGTAACTGACATGCAGGTTGAAAACACCATCAACAAGACCAGAAACATAGCGGACCTTTGTTGGCCGACACCGGATAGTGCACTGGACATCATCACAAGGGCCGGCTTGCCTCCATTAGAACGTTTGCGGCCCCTGCGCTACAAGGTTAGCCGATTATTACGGAAGAGTGATACTTGAGGACCGTTGCATCAAAAGGTGTAAGCCGCGCGGCGAGGAATGCAGAGATGGCTGAGCATGGTCAAAGGCGCCGGGCTTAAGATCCGGTCCGCAAAAGCGGTTCGAGGGTTCAAATCCCTTTCTCTGCACCAAAGATTCACTCTTCTTCCGAAGAGGATTCAGCCACACCCATATCTCTGAGAGCTTGACCGAATGAAGCAACTAGGAATTCTGCCTCTGGGCGCAGAAGCCGCATCCTTACTCTACGCTCATTTAGCAAGAAGGTGACCTCACCCTTATCGTTGCAATCAAGATCGAGAAGGTTGGCCAGTGGCCACTGACCTATTGTCCTTGGGAAAATTCCGAACAAATTCGCCTTCACTGTGACAGTATGTCTTGTCAGTAGAATCTGATGACGATTGTCTAGACTACCGGTAGGCCCCTCAAGTTTGGCCCAAACCAAAATTGTCAGCAATGTCAAGCCAAGGCTCCAAGATAATGCCAAAAATATGTCTGCAGTCCTGATTGTCGCCAACGTTATCATCAATCCTAGCACAATTGCCCCAATACAAGACCAAATCAATCCGGCTAAGGCGCCATCGGCTAATTCTGTAGGTAGACGCGCACTATATCCACCGGGATTTTGCTTGAATGCGAACCTCAATCCATCAAGATGTATTGGTTCCTCCCATCTGTCACCTACTTCATTCAACTGAGTAATGACATTCATACCGTGTTCATCCTCTCGGACTCTTCTTCCAGTGTGTTCAGCTAATCTCGCATCGCACGCTACGGCAATAGATTCGGCCATCTTCAAGATATGTAACTCATTGAACGAACGCAGAATCTCGATCATTCCGTCGTCCTTTGTATCGACATATAGCGACCATTGTGATGGTCTGACTTCAGGGACCTTTTGAGTCAACACGTATGATATATCTGTAGACTGCCAATGGCGCTTCAGTGGCCCTGCTACTAGCGTTATTCCCTTGTCGTGAATATCGATGTCGACAGGAGTGCTTACAGTGGTGCTATATCGATGTACATCGCCCTCGCGCTGGTCCGAGAGGTCACTCGCCTGCCGCCACACCATGAGGGGGGCAGACACGCATTGCTATATCAGGATTCAAGCCTAGACCCCTCCACAGAGGCATTTGGAGGTAGCCAAGTGGGCGCGGGAGGATGGCTAAATCGGCTTGATGGGTTGGCATCAGATCCAATTGCATCTAAATTGCATGATTTGTCGTCGACTCTTCCTGAACAAGTAAAGCAAATCATTCAACAAAATCTTGGCACTCAAGGAGAAGTTATTCTCACCTCTTCAGGTGCTGAGGCCATCAATCATGCCCTGAAAGGAATGGCTTTTCGCAATAGAGGAGGTCGAATCTTGATATCGCCAAGAGTGCCTCTACCACTGCGAAACGCTGCCCTTTGGCTAAGTCGACAAGGTTGGCAGGTAGCGAATATCGGCACTGAGGGAGATGCCGATATAATCGCCGTAGAATTGGTAGACCACGAAACTGGTGGAATCAGGGATATTGCTGCCTTGAGACATGAATATCCCAACTCAACTCTCATCGTGGAAGCTACTGCGGCAGTAGGAAGAATCCCAATCTCAAATGAGGGAATAGATGTGCTAACAATGGGTTTCGATTACTTCGGAGCACTAGTTACTAGTAAGGGAGTTAGAATCGATCCTCTGATTCATGGAGGTGGTGAACAAGGAGGACGCAGAGGTGGGCATTTACCATCCATTCTGTTCTCAGAAGATATCTTCTCATTAGATGGGATAGAAGAACTAGATTCTATTCTCTTAGAGGCAGTGAATGAACATGAATTCATAATCAATTCCGACCGTAATAGAGCCCCTGGTATTCTCAACATACAATTACCTAGAGTATCTGCTGAAGCAGTACTTGTGGACTTGGCTAATGAAGGAGTATACATGTCCTCTTCTAGTGGCTGTACAGCCTCCACGGGAATGCCTTCGCGAATCTTGACTTCTATGGGATTGAGTGAGGATGAAGCTTTGTCGAGTATACGAATTAGCATTCGTAATGATAACCAAGAACAAGAGATTCGAAACGGAATAGAAATTTTGGCAAGAGTTGTCAAAGAATTTCAATCCTGATTCATCGCAGCACTCCATCCCCCATCGACCATCAATTCCTGTGCAGTGATATATGGAGAAGTAGCAAAGAATAACACCGCTTTCGAGATATCATCTGCCTGCCCCCATCTTGATAGAGGAATTTTTGCTGCTAATGAGTCTACTATATCCTGCTCTTCTGGAGCAGGAATTATTGCACCTGGAGCGATGCAATTAGCCCTTATTTCAGGAGCGTGATCCAATGCAAACTGCAAAGTCCAACGTCGTAATGAGTCCTTTGA
>DAWL01000006.1:0-1427 GCA_002505935.1 Euryarchaeota archaeon UBA226
TCAAGCACCCCTTGATTCAACACCCCCTCCTCTTCTAACTGAACAAGTTCCTCCGGCTGAAGTTTCTACAGAGGCACAAACTTCCACTCTGATGATGCAACCCGAAGAGGAGCGCGGTGCTGATGCTGGATATGGAGGTGAAGTCTGATGCGTCGCGTCCTTCTCCTCTTGCTGGTATTGTTGTTATCGGCTTACCCAGTTTCTGCAGAAGACAATGTGCCAATAGTTGAGAGTGCTACTGGTGATGATTACGCCGATGGTGAGTTGGCATCTTATGGAATCCGTGTGGTAGCATGGCGCAACGACAGTATCGATGCTGACGATGATGGAAGAGATGATGCCGTAAGAATCGTCCTTGCGTTGAACAAGACCGCTGAAGCCGAAAGTGCAGATGTTAACATTCTAGTGACCTCTTACCACGATGGTAGATCGGTGGAAGAATGGAATAATCTATCCTTCAGTGGGGCAATCGAGACCTCGATAAGAATAGATGCCTGGGGCGAAGGAATTTACGTGCACAAGTTGCAGATGTTCGACCCGCAGAGCGGAAAGAAACTGGCGGACCTCGACGCTGGAGAGTGGAACATGGCGCCTGCCTTGACGGGTGCCTATCTGGAACTCAAATTGAGCGCACCAGAATGGATGGAAACTGGAGACGAGTGTACCATTGAGCGAACTTTCATCGATGAGATTGGAGAGAGATACGATGTCATGGGTAAGAGGGATATTAGGGGCATACCGTTCAAGGTTAACGATTGGGATGATGTCCTAGATTGCAGCCTTTGGCCAGCAGGAGATTACCTGATTAGCGAGACATATCAGAATGGCTTGGGACAAAAGACAGAATCTTGGTTGAACTTGACAATCAACAATCGTCCTGCCCCTTCCTTTGAACTTCAGGTCATCGGCGATGGAGAGGAATACGGAACTACGTGTCTGTTGCACATCGATCCAACCACAATCGATTCCCACGAAGAATGGACCTACATTTGGGATACAATTCCTGACCATGGTGCTGGGGATTCACCAGATCTGAATTGTTCATCTTGGCAGCCCGGAGTACACTTGGTCCGCATTGAAGTGGTGAATGAACAGGGAATCTCAAGCACCAGCGGCCTCAATCTGGTCAGGCTTACCCCGCTGAATCCAGTTGATTCAAACATCTCTGAGAATCAATCCATGGCATGGCCGGTGCGAAGTGGTGGCGATGCTGTTGGAGCATCCACTGACACTGGCCTCTATGGCGCGGGAAGTGCAGCCCTCTTGGTCTTCCTCGTTTGTATCATGATTGGAATGCGTTCCAAGGAATATGAGGAAGAAGAGGTCATTGGAGTTCCAAGAGCCGCTGAACAGAAACTGTACGATGCTCCTCCCATACTGACTCCCGCCCAAGCCTTCCAGCAGCAATGGGGCCAACCTGAAGATAC
>DAWL01000006.1:1812-8811 GCA_002505935.1 Euryarchaeota archaeon UBA226
TGGAGAAGGCATCCTGATGGTAAGATGGATTGGTATGACGAGGGAGCAGGAAATTGGGTTGCATTCGAGTGATTCAAACAAACTTGCTGGAGAAGAATTGATTATCCTTCTATTCTCATGCCGAAGGCATGAGCAGGGGGCTTACGGCTGCCATTCTGGTATCACTGATGTTCATTTCAGTCCTACCTCTGCAAGCCCCATTGGAGACTTACGAGGTACGATTTACAGATTCAGATGGGGATGGATTTGACGACTCGGTTGACCCTTGTCCTGATTCACAAGCAACCTGGCAAACAACGGTTGTTGACTCGACAGATGGTTCTGGAGATGGTAGTATTGACATTGTAGTAGATTCAAACAATAATCCAAGAATTGCCTACTATGATAGTACTAACGCAAATCTGAGATATGCGAATTGGAGCCAAGGACAGTGGTTCATTTCGACCATTGATTCAGCAGACGCAGGTATGGGCGTGGACATAGAATTGAATCAAAATGAAACCAGTGTGTTTGCTTATATGAGTGGAAACTTCGTGAAACTGTACAATGAAGAAACTGGTTTTCATTCAAAGACTGTAAAAGGTTATGCCAGTGTGTATGGAAAGATAGAGTTTGAAATAGATTCCCAAGATCGTGCTTTCGCTACATATCGTACTACTTCAGCAATAGATTCCTCTGTATCTGCCGACGGTCAATACTTCATCAGTTTCGATACGACTGGAGATGATAGGCTAATACAGGAAACTAACAACCAATACCACACACTTACACTACTTCCCTCTGGAGAATTGGTCGCAATTGTAAACGGTTATCTGTATACTGATGTTATGGATGAGCACCAAAACATGGGCAATCGGGGACCTATTGCTGATCAATGGATGCCTTCAACACGTGCAGATAGTAATGGATACTTGCATCATGTTGCCAGTGTTAGTTCAAATCCCAAAGATATTGTCTACAGAGTGATTGATCCAACCAATGCCGGGTCTCCAGTAATCTCACAAGATGAATCGGTAGATACAGATGATGATCAAATCAGAGAGAGAACGGAATTGGCTCTAGATTCAGATGAACAACCACATATCGTGTACTCCAGACATAGTACTCAAGGATTCACTTATGCAAAATTGATTGATGGTACGTGGGAATTCTCCACAATTGATTCTGAAAGCGGAACCATCAGGAATCCAGTCATAGATATTGATTCCAATAACCAACCACATATCGCCTATCATCGTGATGATAGCGGGGCTCTTGTTTACACGACTAAGAGCATGACGGATAGCGATGGAGACGGCTGTCTTGACCATGAGGATGCTTTTCCAGATGATGACTTCGAGCAGTTCGACAGCGATGGGGATGGCGTTGGCGACAACGAAGAATCCACAGGCCGAGTTTTCAGCATCAATCCGGTCAATGGCACTTCAGCCGGTGGTACAGAGGTCACCCTGACTGGAGTCGGTTTTGACTCTCTGTTGAACAAAGGTGCTATTTCCCTCGAGAATCGCACCTCATTAGTAGGCCATTGGAAAATGGAGGATTCAAGCGGTGCATTAGAAAATTCAGCAGGAATAAACCATGACGCAGCTGATAACGCTCCTCTTAGCTATTCACAACCGGGAGTCGTTGGAGAATCCATTGATTTTTCCGGAGGCAGTGGGTATGCTGTTGTTAGTCATCATGATGATCTAGTCATGACCAACAAGCTGACGGTAATGGGTTGGATAAATCCAAACTATGCAATAACAGGGCACGACCCCGACAATGGTTCTAACAGTGATAGTCTCCAATGTCTGATTGGGAAATGGCCAAATTCGTATATTCTGTGTGCAGAGGTAGAACGTACTGGTTTTAGACTTGCAAATCCAAATACCAACAATCCGGTTGATGAAACTGGGAAAAACATCGCAATTGTGACAGCGGATGATCCCGTTCCTCCCAATACTTGGACTCACCTTGCAGGGACTTTTGATGGGCAAGTTGCAATATTGTATGTAAATGGAGAAGAAGTTGCACGCGAATACACAACCGAATTGATTGGAGACAGTCAAGACGACCTCTACATTGGGGCGGATTCATACTCAAATGATTACAACTTTGCAAATGCTAGGTTAGATGAAATAATGTTGTTCAATGAACCGCTTGATGCGGAATCAATTAGCAATTATTTTGAAAAGCAGAGAAGAGATTTTGTCAACGATAACATGCTGGGTCATTGGAAAATGGATGGTTATGATTCTGAAAACCATGTTGAGGATTCTAGTGGAAATGATTGGGATGCACTCCCTGAAGGAGGGGTATCATTTGATGAGCCCGGAAAGGTCAATGATTCGATATATTTCGACGGAGTTGATGACTATATTTATGTTCCAGGTGCTGATTTCTCAGGACTGGACCAGATGTCAATAAGTGCATGGATAAATCCATCATCTCTTCACACTCAATCATCTGAAAATAAAATGATTATGACTCAAAATGATGCATGGTATTTCTACCTTAAGAAAAATTCAACACTAACACAACTTGTATGGTCAATAAATGGTAATTATGATGTTCAAAGCACTACTCCATTCGCTAAAGATACATGGTATCATGTAGCAGCGAAGTGGGATGGAACTTACGCCTGTGTTTACGTTAATGCAGTTGAGGAAGGGTGTCGAGCATATCCTGATGTAACATCTTCGATGCCATCTCATGTTGCGAATAATCCACAAATCGGAACGCAAGGAGCCGATTCGAACTGGTTTCATGGGTATATCGACGAATTGATGCTGTACGAGGAAGCACTGACTTCTTCAGAGGTTGAAGCATTGTATGAATTAGATGTAAATAACTCCGAGAACACCGATTCTGTGCTACCATTACAAGCGCGTTTCAGCACATCTGACTGGAGCGAGACAGTGAATCTGACTTATGTTGACAGCAACACTCTCACTTTGACCACACCGCCAGGACCAGAGGCGCAGACGGTCAACTTGACTCTGATTGGTGCCGATGGGCAGGAACTCTTGTTACCCGATGCCTATACCTTTGATTCGACAGCCATCGATTCGGATGGTGATGGTTTCCTCGATGATGTCGATGATTGTCCAAGCACTTCGGGTAATTCCACGGCTGACAGGACAGGATGTCTAGATAGCGATGGAGATGGTTATTCGGATATGGATGGAACTAGCGCCTTGCAAGATCACTTTCCTTTTGATCCAACTCAATGGAGCGATGTGGATGGCGATGATTATGGTGACAACTACGGTAATCTCAGTTGGGATTTGACAAGGCCTGTTGAATGGCCAGGGATATATGTTGAAGGAGCGACAAATCAGGATGGATGTCCTACGGTAAACGGTAATTCGACTGGAGAGGGAATTTACGGCTGCGTAGATTCAGACGGAGACAGCCATGCCGATTATCGTGATGTCTTCCCTGAGGATGAGACTCAATGGACCGACAAGGATGGCGATGGATATGGAGATAATTCCTCGGTAAATGCAACAACTCCGGATGCTTGTCCCGATACTTGGGGCAACTCGACATTCGACAGATATGGTTGCTTAGATTCAGACGGAGACGGCATGAGTGACGCAATCGATGATTTCCCTCTTGATTCAGACCGGACCAGCGATGTTGACCAAGATGGTCTGGATGATTTATTCGATGATAATTGCCCCAATACCAACAATCCGTTGCAAGAAGACCACGATGGCGATGGAATGGGGGATGCTTGCGATACCGACGAGGATGATGATGGAGTACACGATGGCATCGATAATTGTGTTCAAGGAGCGACCGGTTGGACATCTGAGACCTTACTCGATTACGATGGAGATGGCTGCCTCGACGGCTCAGAGGATTCCGATGATGATGGTGACGGGGTCGATGATGGAATGGATGGTTGTCCCAAGGGCGACTTTGGTTGGACCTCTAATAATGAAACTGACCATGATTCAGATGGTTGCAACGATGATAGTGAAGACCTCGACGATGACGATGATGGTAAGGACGATTCCAAGGATGATTGTCCGCGAGGTGCAAATGATTGGGAATCGACCACCATGACCGATAGGGATGCTGATGGCTGTCGTGATAATGACGAAGATATGGATGATGATGGAGACGGCATTGAGGATGAAGTTGACCTGTGTCCTCTTGGTTTGACTCAATGGGTTTCGAATGAACAGACAGATGCAGATGGAGACGGTTGCAAGGATGGTGACGAGGCACCGGATGAACCTGAGAAGGAAGTGCAGGTTGGTACCTTCATGGAACGCCTTGCAGGCGGTGATCTAGATGCCATAGGTATCGTTTTGGCAGTTATCTTACCGGTGACTGGTATCAGTATCTCAATCATGTTGAGAAAGAGAAAGACTGCGATGGTGCAAACTATCGGTAGGCGTATCGAATTGAGCCAAATTGAAGCGGAACTGGATGAGATAAATGAGAACCTGATGGAATTGGTCACCAAGGATAGAATCAGTCAGGTTCAATATGATATTTTGAAAGTCAAACTTGGCGATCGAAGAACAGCTTTGCATTCAATGGCATTCACCGCACAAACTGGAGTTATGGCCGCTACTGCTCAAGTTTCAGCACCAAGCCCCGCACAAAGTGGATATGTTGGGCAAGATGGTTACGAATGGCTTGATTATGCTGGAAAGAAGTGGTACCGTATTGCTGGTTCAGGTGGTCAGTGGGCTGAATGGCAGCAGTGATTTACTCAAGTGTTCTGAGTTTCTCGTAGCATCAACAATTTTCCTTCATTAATGGTGATATTCGCTATATCTCCCATGCCTTCATTGTGCAAGCCAAGGCTGGAGAAATCCATCTTTTCATCCTTGAGTTCATACTTCAATCCTTGAATGGTCAATCCACTTACTGGAGCGACTGCAAAGAGACTGACAATCGTCCTTCTAGGACAATGGAATTCACAACTTTCAGTGATTGCTCTGGCCTGCCAATTTTGCAGGTGAATAATCGTGTTTGGAGAGGGTGATTCGAAGAGTGCTGCGTACGCTGCAAGAGCATGATCAGGACGCCCTCCTTCCACACCGATGATATCGATTTGAACCTCATCTGAAATCGATTCGTTTTCTGCGACCCAGTGCAGCGCTTTCACAAGATCAGAATCGTTTTGCCAAGGCATGTTTATGACTTCGGCATTTGGGTGTTTTGAAATGTCTTTGACGACTATGGAATCCATGTCTCCAAGGATGATATCTGCAGCGATTCCGCGTTCGGTCATTCGTAGCGCCCCAGCATCTGCAGCGATGATGATATCTGCAGCCTCAACCAATGCTTGCCAAGTGGACTTCTCGGGCCAATCTCCTGCCGCTCCGATAATCACCCTCTGCATCGATTTGAGCGGGGAAGTCACGGTGCATCAAGGTGAGGATTGAGAGGCCTACGGCCTCTGCGCTCTCGCGTACGTATAGGCGCCGCTCTTAGAGCGGCGAGACGATACTATGCTCCACAGACTTATTCAGTGTTGGATTAGTCGAGAGGCCTTGTGTACCGCAAGTCACCTTCCTCGACCGTGCGGGTACTTGCCATCTTCTTGCTGATGTTGATGGCGCCATATGCCGGCCTTGTTCCAGAGTCCGTCAGTTCGTTGGAGGTAGTGAAGGACCAATCGTTCAGCATAACATTCTCCGAAGGAAGCGGAGATGAATTGATTGGAGATACTTTGACTTTGAACAACAGCGATTGGACGGTTAGAAGCGAGCGTGGCTTCGATGAGTGGATTTCCAATTTCATCGAAAATGGTTCAGCACAAACTTCAGGCAAGATGTTGATTGAAGATGATCTCGGTAGATTGCACGGTTGCTGGAGCGAAGGGACAAATGGTATCTGGATGTTCAAAACTGAAGCCGATGGAAATGTGACCACGCAGCAGGTGGACAATCAGAGTGCCTTGGACGGCTGTGCTTTGGCGATTGATGATCAGGACAATCTCTTCATCACCTGGGCCGATTCACAAGGAGAATTGCACTTGTCTCGCGAAGCCAAGAAGGGAGCGATGAATTTTGCACGCACCTTCTTGACCAGAGCATTGATTGAAAATTCGGTTCAACTTCCGTTGAATATCGATTTCAGCGATGGAATGCGAGCAACCATCGTTTGGAGGTCTGCTAATGACTCAACGCTTTGGGCTACAAATCACACCGGCTCTTACTGGATGACTAGACAGTTGATTTCCGATGCTGTAGGATCTGATATCGAGATGATTGCCGATTCTGATGGAGTCATGAATGTGGCCTACACCCAAGGCAATGATGTTCGTCTATTGCGTTTCAACGAAACCATTCACGATGACAAGGTGCTGTACCGTTCCGATTCATCGATGCTCAATTCCAGATTGGGTTTCAATCTTGATTCGCAAGGAAATCCGCAGATATCCTATGAGGGCGACGATGGCGTGATGATTCTGCGTAGTCTCTCTGGACAGTCAACCGGCCGAGTGAATCCCGATCCTATGGCTAACCTGAGTCTTGAGGATATGGATCATGATAGCCCTCCCACAATTATTTCACACGCTGATTTCGATGCTGATGGAACCAGTGATTTGGTTGTAGGCAACCCTAGTTTCGACAATGGTTCCGGTTCTGTGGTAGTTCATTTCGGCAATAAAAATCGTTCAGCATTCTTGGACCCTGCAACGGTATGGAACCTTGATGGTTCAGTAAATGAGTCTCTATCCTCTGGATTAGCAGCGGGAGATTTCAACGGAGATGGAATCGATGATTTGGTAGTTGGAATTCCCGGCAGAGGAAACAATTCTTCCAATGTTGGACATGTTGAGATGTATCTCGGTTCCTCTTCAGGCCTTACTAGTACTCCCGCATGGGTTTGGACCTTGAACGCCAGTCAAGGATTCACAGGGGCAAAGCTTGCTTCGGCCGGTGATGTGGATAGTGATGGAGATGAGGAATTGTTGATTGTCAGTAGTAACTACACTTCTCCAAATCCGAATTCAGAGAAAGGTCGCGTCGATATGTTCCTCGG
>DAWL01000043.1 GCA_002505935.1 Euryarchaeota archaeon UBA226
AAAGAGAAAATCGTCTCTTCAAGAAAAAACTCGACCACTCTCCTATCAGATACAATCTCAAATCTCGAAAAGAAACCTGAAGTTTTCATGGTTGCTAGTGCTATTGGATACTATGGAAATCGCGGAGATGAAGAATTAACCGAAGAGAGTTCTCCAGGTGAAGGATTCTTGTCCGATACAACCCAAGCTTGGGAATCTTACGCGGATTCTGCAAGAAAATCCGAAGTGAGAGTTGTCAATATTAGAACTGGAATTGTATTATCTGCAGTAGGGGGCGCACTTGGCAGAATGCTACTTCCTTGGAAACTTGGGGGCGGTGGAAAGATCGGAGGCGGTAAGCAATGGATGTCATGGATATCGATGGATGATCAAGTGTATGCCATGCATCACCTTATGATGACTGAAAATACCAATGGCGCTTACAACCTCACTGCACCAATACCCGCTCAACAGAAGGTATTCGCAAAGACTCTCGGTAAAGTCCTGAGACGTCCTGCCTTTGCACCTATTCCAAAGATTTCGATGCGGATATTGTTTGGAGAGCTCGCGGGGCCGTTGTTGTTTGAAGGTCAACACGTTTTGCCTAAGAGACTACAAGAATCTGGGTACAAGTTCGTTCACGAAAATCTTGAGCAAGCCTTGAGAGATTCTCTAGGTATTTGGAAACATTAACCGAGGTTGAACTTAGATTCAAACTGTCAATGACCACAAGCCTAGTGCAGATAGAGCAAAGCGTACCTTGCGCATGAAACCAATGCTTACTCTAGAAGATAGGACATCGCCTCTTCTACGCTCTACTTCTCTGAGGATTTCAGAATACACCAAGCACATCATCTCAGGAGACTTTCTCGCCTTAGAATCCAACAGGGGTAGAAGCTTCATTCCCTCTGAAGAATGAACCTTAGTTCGATGAAGATAATGGCGCATGAATTCCTGCCAACGATTTGTT
This sequence comes from Euryarchaeota archaeon UBA226, assembly GCA_002505935.1. Taxonomy (GTDB): domain Archaea; phylum Thermoplasmatota; class Poseidoniia; order Poseidoniales; family Poseidoniaceae; genus UBA226. The sequence goes on from DAWL01000043.1 coordinate 950, forward strand.
CTAGCAAGATCTTGATTGTTCAACTCATTCACGCTGATGCCAAATCTATCTAATTCCTGAAGTGGAAGGTATACTCGCCCTCTGGCCATGTCTTCTTCGATATCACGGAGTACATTGACCATCTGAAGAAAAATACCCATCTCCTCGGCATGCTTTCTCGCATTAGGATCTGAATATCCATAGATTTCGATTAATGCCAAGCCAACCGTGGAAGCAACCTTGTAACAATAGGATCTCATGTCCTCGAATGTTTGGTACTGGGTGGGGAACAAGTCATCTTCCATCCCTTCTAACAAAGTTCGTAAATCGCTGATACAAACAGGATATCTTGACAGGGTGTCTTGGAGAGCAATGAAAATTGGGTGAGATACCTTTTCACCACTTTCGATAGCGTCGAGGTTTTCGTGGAACCATAGTAATGATCTTACTCGCTGATGGTATTCAATAGGGGAGTACGAAGATTCGCTTTGCCTATCTACGCTCAACTGAATTGCTCTATCTGCGGCTTTATCGTCGAGGTGTGATAAATTCACATCCGGTTGCCAATCACCGTCTACGATATCGTCTGCACGGCGACAAAATGCATAGAGGGCGAATACTGATTTTTTCCTTGCAGAATCAAGGTATCTGAATGAACGCATGAATGATGTAGAAGCGTTACGGGTTATCTCTTCACATGTCTGATATGCTTCATCTACTAGGCTCTCATGCGTATTATATCGCATGTCAGTATCAAGAAAGACTGAGCCCATACCTCGGCTCTACAAGTTCTCACTTATGAAGGGCTGTTTTCTTCTATCAGTTATTTTTTGCCTAATACCAAAAATCGAGCGAGTTCACAATCAAAATTTGGTGGGCCCGTCCGGATTTGAACCGGAGTCTGACGGCCCCCAGCCGCCAAGTATTGGCCAAGCTAACCTACGGGCCCCAAGTGTTCCCTACACCCTTGCTCTTTTCAGTGCTGTGAAGTAGAGAATGGTGCTACCTCGTCGATAAGATCGACGTGGGATACATACAGACGGCGGCAACAATAGCGCATCAATCCGACCTCATCGAGAGCATCGGAAACGCTCATACCCGCAGAAAGGTGGTTTTTCCACTCTTCCCACTTGTCTGCAATCACTGAACCACAACTGAAACATCTTACTGGAATAATCATCCTATCACCTCACCTGTACGACTTCTGCTTCTTCTTCCTCGCACCACGACCCAATTGATGTTTGGGCTCCTTGCGGCGCGGATCGTTAACCAGAAGACTGCGGTCAAATCTCAAATACTCATCTCTGAGTTCTTCGTCAATTCCTTCGGCTCCACCATTATAGTGAACTAAGCCTCTAGCGATGGCGGTACGAATAGCATCAGTCTGGCCCATGACTCCACCGCCATGAGTATGGATATTGATATCCACCTTGGACATGCGATCCATGGCCTCTGCAATGATTACAGGTTCCATCGCCTTGCGACGTGCAAGTTGTGGCTGCATAATTGCAATAGGTTCGCTATTGACTCTGACTCTACCCTTACCTGCCTTGACAGTGGCTCTAGCAATAGCAGTCTTTCGCTTACCACTGCTGTTCACTACCTTCTGCTTCTTTCGTGCCATCAGGCCTCACCTCCATTCCAACGGTGTACGGGGGCTCCCAATGCTTCACTAATTTCACCTAGGCGGACATAGCGGTTAGGCAAATCCCTGCGTATCTTGGAATCGTCTCCCTTCTCATGTCCATCGGGAAGACTTCCATCCAGATGGGATGGGCAACCAATTTCCACACGTAGAGACTTGAAAGCGGTTCGACCACTGCTCTTGCGCTGATACGGCAACATCCCACGCACACTACGCTTGAGAATCATATCAGGCATTCTTGGGAAGAATGGACCCTTACGGGCGTGATTCAATCTGTATCGAGTTAGGTACTCTTCGATGACTGAATCCTTCTTTCCAGAAACTACTGCCTTCTCTGCATTGACGATGATGACTCTAGTCTCTTCACCTGCTCTAGCAGATGACAACAACTGCTTGGCAACTGTGCTTGCCAAACGGCCCATTACAAGATCGGTTGCATCGTAAACATAGGTTGTGGATTCAGCCAAGGATAAACACCCCCGATCCATTTGGGTTCTGTTCCATTAATTCCCCAAGGCTCAGGACCTTGCCGCCTGCGGCTTCGATCTTGTCCCGTGCTCCGGAACTGATACTGTAGGCGGCGACGGTGGGCTTGCCAGTAATCTCTCCGCTACCCAGCAGCTTACCCGGAACGAGGACGGTTGCGCCCTCGGGGGCGTGGCGGCTGAGCCGACTGAGGTTCGGCTGGGCCCAGTTGCTACGGCTTCTTGAAAGCCGTAGCGCGACGTCTCGCCACAGTGCAGCACCGGTCTCACGCGACTGCTCCTTGAGTAGGTCGATCATGTCGACCAGGCTCTGGTTTGTCTTTCGTGTTGGCTTGCTCATATGACTCCCTCGACGTATTGAGGCGAGCCTCGGACCGGCCGGCCCTTTATGAACCCACGCGGCAAAGAGAAACGGGCCCTTTAGGGCCCAATCCGCAATGTTAACCGATTTATGGATGATGTAAGCGGATGATTGATGAGTAGAACCTGACGTGGACCATCTGAGAACCATGTCCGACTGGAAGACACTAATCGACCAAGCAATGCAAATGGAAACCGACGACATACTAGGTGCACACAAGGTGTACGGAGAAGCAGTACACGCAGCCCTAGTCAATATTCAAGCCCTCTTGACTGACCTCGAAGCTGCCGTCATGATGGAAACGCTGTATGGAGCAATGGTTGCATATTCCCAACAAGTAATGCTGAGAATGCAGGCAGAAGAATCAGAACTTGGCACCACCGATCACGCCTTCAGAGTAGGACAAGCATACGGTGTATCCTGCGTACTCAACCACATCATTGATCGCCTAACTGATACTGAGCAAAAGACTGCCTTGGGCGCCTTAGATGACTTCAGCGATAAAATCCACGAAGAAGTGTTGATTCAAGCGCGGGCTACCGGTCTGATGATTGAGTTGCTTGATGCCAAGGGCGGTCAACTCAGTTGATTTGCCGTTTGCTACGATTATGAGCATTCACGTT
>DAWL01000039.1 GCA_002505935.1 Euryarchaeota archaeon UBA226
ATTATCAGCGCTTGGACTTGGCCTATTTACAACAATGGATTCTGGGATGCTGGCGGCCTAGGGGCGATGGAAGATGAGAGTGAATTGTACAAGATGCGTAGCCAACCTCTCGATACTTCAGTACATGAAGCCAATTCGTTCACTGAAGGCAAATACGATGATTTGATAGTACCAGCCAGCGATTGGTTGGCTTGGACTCTATACCAACCAACTCAAGCGACAATAATCGATTTCGCCGATGTCAATAATCATCAAGATTCGACAGCGGGCGTAAATGCCGCAAGTGGAGAAGATGAACGAAGTGGTGTCTTCTCATTCACTCAAACTCAAGAGTTCACCATCGAAGATACTTGGCTGGACAATGTCATCACCGATGTCTCATGTGAATATCGCAATACTGATCCAAATCAGCGCAAGGTCGACGGAGTATTGGTCACCGATATGGTTACAGCCGACCTCAAGATTTCCGACAGCACGGGCAACGTTGCTGCCAGAGTCAAGGGGTGTGAGTCTCTAACCACTGAATTAGCACCCGGGACCTATACCGCCGAATTCTCCTTATCTAACAGCGAATTACCATCTAATGTTAGTATTACCAGCGGATGGCAAGTCTCCTCCTTCCAACCACTGTTACTCTACAAGGAGACCGGACGCGCAGTAAACCTCTCAGACGTTGGCGGTATTATCGCAATGGGTGGAGAAGATTCGTACGAAATCATAGAGAATCCTGGCTACCACGTTAATCCCAAGTCTTTGGATGCCAAGTTGACTTACAGTTTGTTCATCCCCCCACTAGCCGTTGGTGCAATAGTTTGGGTCATTTTGCGTAAGATGGGACGAGGCTATGAATACGAGATGAACAAGTGCTATGGTTGCGATTTGTGCGACGACGCTTGTCCGGTAAGATTGTTCAATGCAGGTGACAAGTTGAACATCATATACAATACTTGGAACAATGAAGATGACGGAGTGCCCATGTATTCTTGCCTTACTTGCAGTGCATGTACCAATGCTTGTCCACAATTGGTTGATTATGACTCATATGTGGACATCAGGCGCAACCTAGTCGTTGGCGGCCCGCCCGCAGCAGAGATCCCTCACACCGTTTTACAAGCAGTTCTTGCAGCAGAGGCGGAAGAGGAGGCTGATTCTGACTTCATCAGCGTAGAGGACTACCCTATCGACAGCAATATCGGATATTACCCCGGCTGTGTTGACTACATCGATCAAGAAATGATATTCTCACATGTCAACCAAGGAGATATGAATCTTGGAGATGCAACCAATTCTGCTTTCACTCTATTCGAAAGTATGGATATCGATGTTGCTTATCTAGGACGAGATTTCCTCAAGTGCTGTGGACACGACCAGAAGTGGCAGGGTATGAGTGAGGTCTTTGAGAAACTGAAGGCTTACAATCAAAGCAAGTTGAAAGCCAGTGGAATTGATACCTTGGTATCATCCTGTGCAGAGTGTTTCCGCACCTTCGCTAGAGATTATGAACTCGAGGACATCAAGGTGATGCATACCACTGAATTCCTACAGGTTAACGACTTCAAGATGGACTTGTCTGTTGAGGAAGAGATGAAGGTCACCTACCATGACCCTTGTAGATTAGGTCGTCAAATGGGAATTTATGATGAACCACGTGAGTTGATTACTGATGTTGAAGGAGTTGAACTTGTCGAGATGGAACATCACGGCGAGGATGCGATGTGCTGTGGAGTATCCAGCATGATGGCTTGCAATGAAAACAGTCGTGCACTCAGAGTATCTCGATTCGAAGAGGTTAGAGCAACAGGAGCCGAGGTAATGCTGACCTCCTGCCCGAAGTGCGTTTCACACTTCGAGTGTTTGAAGTTCGAAGGTGATCCACGCAATGACATCGAGATTCTTGACGTCGTTTCATTCTTGGCTCGCAGAGTCGAAGAGAAGAAAGCACAGTCAGAAGAATCTGTTCTAAGCGAATCAAGAGGCAGCGTAGTAGCCTGAATCAAATCGCAGTCGGTGCAACATGGCCGTCTGACTTATCGTCAGGCTTGCGAACTCTCGACCATACATTGGCCATCAACTCATCATGGTGTTCCTGACAATAATGGAAGCGACGATAGGCCTCTCTGAATGAATATGCCTTCTTTCCTGTTGCAACAAGGTAGCCTTCTGGTGACAACCTACTGATGACAACACCATCGGTTTGGCAACCGGGATAATCGCAACTTGGTTGGTCGGACACATCTTACCCTCCCAATGCTTACCTTTCAATCCTCGGATTCCTCATCGGGCTTGATTACAACCAATGGCACATTGGCCTCAATTGATTCTCCTTCGGAACAATGAATCGATTCCACCACTCCAGAAACAGGCGCAGTAATCTCATTCTGCATCTTCATCGCTTCAAGAATTAGTACAACCTGACCTTCTTCTACTCGGTCTGAAACCGAGACATCAATGGTCACAACCTTTCCAGGAATATTTGCAGAGATAGTACCGCTCTTCTTTCCGCGAGAGGTATCACGACTACGCTTCGGTGCCGCGGCACTTGCTCCTGGTATCTTTACTTCAAACACTTGATCTTCAATGCTTACGCGGTATACGTCACCATCTGATTCAATCGATACATCGAATTCCTCACCATCAACAATGACCTTGCGCTCGTCCATACATTCACCTCCAAGTAGACCTCGACGAACGTTTCCACATCAATGAGGATTGGCCGCTATTCATTCGGCGATGGTCCTCTGCCCATGGACGGCCAGAATCTCTTCCAATGGCTTGATTCTGCGAAGACTCCTCAACCATGTTGAGGACCGCCATTATTGCGGCAGTTCTCAGAATGTTGATTCTATCATTCGACATGTAATCAACTCACAATGGTATATTTCCATGCTTCCTTGCAGGACGCAATTCTTCCTTATCTAGTAGCATGGCAAGAGTTGATGCCAATCTACGACGAGTATCTTGAGGTTCGATGACATCATCCAAGTAACCAAGTGAAGCAGCCTTCCATGGATTCAACAAGGTCTCATTGAATTCATCCACCAAACGCTCTCTTTCTTGCTCTGGATTTCGGGCATTGTTGATTCTGTTTCGATGAATTATCTCTACTGCTCCCTGAGCGCCCATAACCGAAATCTGGGCACTGGGCCAAGCGATGTTCAAATCAGCGCGCACATGTTTTGAGCCCATTACGTCATATGCGCCACCGTATGCCTTTCGAAGAATAACCGTCATCTTTGGAACAGTAGCCTCAGAATATGCATAGAGCAACTTAGCACCATGCCGAATGATGCCCCCCCACTCCTGATTAGTTCCAGGTAAGAACCCAGGGACATCGACCAAAGTGATCAATGGGATGTTGAAAGAATCACAGAACCTTACAAAGCGCGCAGCCTTGTCGCTAGCATCGATGTCTAAGCATCCAGCCAAAATACTCGGTTGGTTGGCGACAACACCGACGGTATTTCCGGCAAGGTGTCCAAACCCGACGACGATATTTGCCGCCCAATCTGACTGCACTTCAAGGAATGCTCCTTCGTCTAGTATTCCTTCTATGGCCTTTCGTACTTCGTACGGTTTCTCCATCTCATCGGGAATAAGTTCGTTCAATGATTCACATAACCTATCTGCAGAATCGCTTGAAGACTTGTAAGGTGGCTTCTCCATATTGTTTGAAGGAAGCATTCCTACTAATTCCCTAGCTAATTCTAGAGCCTCCTCATCGTTTTCAGCAGTGAAGTGAGAAACTCCTGACTTACTACCATGAGTCTCTGCCCCACCTAGATCCTCGAAAGAGACGACTTCGTTAGTGACCGTCTTGATAACCTCAGGTCCAGTGATGAACATGTGTGCAGTCTTGTCAACCATGATGACGAAATCTGTAATCGCTGGAGAATATACTGCACCACCTGCACAAGGTCCCATGATTACACTAATCTGTGGAACTACTCCACTGGCTCTTACATTTCGGAAGAATATCTCAGCATACGAACCAAGGCTTGCTACGCCTTCCTGAATTCTAGCGCCACCGCTATCGTTCAGCCCAATCACTGGAACCCCAGTCTTCAGGGCAAGGTCTAGAACCTTGCAAATCTTCAGTCCATGCATCTCTCCTAGACTGCCTCCATAAACAGTAAAATCCTGAGCGAAACAGTAGATTGGACGACCTCCTATGGTTCCGTAACCACAGATTACGCCATCACCTGGAATTACGTTCTTATCCATCTCGAAATCCTTGCAACGATGTTCAACCAAAGCGTCGATTTCCTGAAAACTACCCTCATCGAGTAAAAACTCCAGCCTTTCCCGTGCTGTCATCTTTCCTTTTTTGTGCTGGGCATCCACTCTTTGCTGCCCTCCACCAGCCTCAGAACGCGCCTTACGACGGCGCAATTCATCGAGCCTCTCCTTGGTGGTGTCCATGCTGCTCAACTCCACCACAGGAAGCCACCTCATATTGCTTACTAAGCAGCCCGAAGGGGTGGATGACGTATTCAAGGGTCGCAATCCACTTCAATGAGAGACTGTGCGTATGGGTCATGCCGAAGCCCCTGCGCATCGTCATCGCCAAGCCCGGGCTCGATGGCCACGACCGCGGAGCCAAGGTTGTTGCACGTTGTTTGAGAGATGCTGGGCATGAAGTAATCTATACTGGATTACGTCGAACACCCGAACAGATTGTCCGCACTGTGATGGATGAAGATGCAGACCTGCTTGGTCTTTCTTCACTATCTGGGGCTCATGGCCACCTATTTCCACGCACATGTCAATTACTAGCCGAAGCCGATTTGACTCACGTGGTAGTTTTCGGTGGCGGCATCATCCCAGAAGAAGATAGGCAATCTCTTTTCGATGCTGGGATGAGAGCAATATTTGGCCCAGGTACAACTTCTGAAGAAATCAATTCATTTGTCGACGAAGTATCTTCTCGTCTACAACAGGAAGAATCCATCGGCAGTGGTGAAGAAAATGATTGGCGATGGGGTGCCTGAATGGAACTCGATGAAGCAATAGAGGGTAGTCGCTTGGCTTTGTCCAGAGCCCTAACATTGGTAGAGAATGGTTTGTCTTTCAGCACCGAAGAAGATGGCATGGTGATCGGAGTAACAGGTGCTCCTGGAGTGGGTAAATCCTGTCTCGTCGATCGAATCGCAACCTCTCTTGCTAAAGATGGAATCAAGGTTGCCATCCTTGCAGTGGACCCATCTTCACCTGTTTCCGGTGGTGCATTGCTCGGAGATAGAATCCGAATGCAATCTGCTGATGTGGATGACTTGATCTACATGCGTAGCCTTGCAACAAGAGGGGAATCAGGAGCCGTTCCTAGCGTCATTGGAAACATGACCAACCTTCTCAAAGAATGCGGATGGAAGCACATTATTGTAGAAACAGTCGGTTCAGGACAAGCTGAATTCAAAATTGCTGCGGTCGCTGATACCATCTTACTGGTCGAGGCCCCAGGCCGAGGTGACTCCATCCAAGCAGAAAAGGCTGGAATTATTGAATTGGTAGATTTAATCGCTGTCAACAAATCTGACTTGCCACAGGCAGAAGCAGCAGCATCTGATATAGAACAAGCACTATCAGCAGGTTCCAAAGATATCCCTGTCATGTTGGTCTCGGCACAAACAGGAGACGGCGTCTCAGAATTAGTTCAGAAGATTCTGGAGACAGAAGGCCAGTCCATGACTAGGCCAAAATGGAGAGAGAAATTGAACTCAGAATGGATGAGACAGTTGAACAGCCATCCTGATTTAGAAAGTATGCTCGATGGACTAGAGGAAGGTTCATTGAATCTAGATGAAGCGATTAACAACCTAAGGAGATGAGGACATGGATGATGGAAGTGTGGAATTAACCGACCCATTGGAACACTCGGTCGGAGGAAAAGGAGGGCATCTGCTACGACGCGGATTCCATATCAGCATGATTATCCTCCCATGGATGTATTATTGGAAAGGAGAACAGATTACAGATTGGTTGAACGATCTAACTGGGCTTTCGATGACTAGAGAAATGGTAGCCAGTTGCATGGTCTTTGCAGTGATTTTTGCAGAGATGATTAGGCTCAAGGCAGGCGTAGCAGTTTACGGACAACGTGATTACGAGGCTGAACAAGTCAGCGCTTTGGCATGGGGCGCTTTCTCCATTGGAATGGCGTGCCTAATGGCGCCAAAGGCAGGGCATTTAGGCGCCGCTATTGGTGCGCCATTGATCGCTTCATTGGCTCTGGG
>DAWL01000055.1:0-2866 GCA_002505935.1 Euryarchaeota archaeon UBA226
AGACGCACCGCAGTTTTGAGTTGTTCAGGAGAGCAGTTCAGCCAATTGGCTTCATGGACATCAGGGTCTGCGCTTTCCAATCCGAAAGAGAGTACTGCGCCGTCTGAGAGAGTCTCACATAGCGTCTTTGTTATCTCTGTGGCAGGCTCCAAGTTTTCCGCGATGATCGAAGGATTACCATTGTCGACAGCGAGAATATCCATTCTTTCATCTTCCCTCAAACCGTGTAGGAGCCGGGCTATTGGTTCAGGGTCAGGAACAGGGTACTCCAGTTCAACCACCCCTTCAGCCATGTAGGTGTATACATCAGTCATTCCGCCGAGTCTTACATTCACGACACCATTATCGTGGGCAATTCTCACTTCTTCGATGATATCTTCTGGGCTTCGCCAAATCGGTACGCCCTTTTTCGGCTCAATGCAGAACTTGCAACCGCGTTTGTATCTTACACAGCCTTGGTAAACTTCTACTTCGTAAGTAAGTGGTCCTTTCAAATCAGGATGTGAAGTGACTGCTAATGATGCAGCACCTGATTGTGCCCATCGTGTCCATTCCTCTGAGCTACGTCTCTGATGTTTCCACTCACCATTAACAAGGAAATGATTCAGAGTAGCATCAGTATCTTGCACAGCCAAAAAGAGGTTCCGCCTGAGTGGCATCCAGCCACTTTGACGCCACAGTCGAATCGCCCATCCTCCACAGAGTATCGGCACATCAGATGGAATCAGGCGCAGTAGTTCGTCAATTTCCCTATTGCTGATAGGAGTCCCTCTGAGATATTTTCCCGGCACTACAGCACCGGCAAGTACGACCACTCCCGCTAAACCGGAAGTATCCTTGTCGAGTCGCCATTGGTCGATGGTGCGATAGCGATAGGCGATTCCTTTCTCCTCTAGTACCCCGGCGATGTAACGAACATGAAATCCGACATATGGAGGGACACCAAATGCAGCGGGTTCATCCTCGTAGCCGTCGAGGAGCAACCACTCGGGCTCCTCTATCATGTACACCACTCAATCCTCGATGCCTTCTTCCTTACGGGCTTGCATCTCACGAGACGAACGTTCCCTGCCACCTTTCTTTCCGCCACCTCGGCCTCCAGATTTTCCACCTTTGGCTTTCTGAACTTTGAGACGACGTCCTTCGACAGAGTGTCCATCCAAGGCCTCGATGACCGCATCAGCGGTATCGTCGGTCACAGTGACAAATCCAAAGCCTTTGGAACGATCACCGTCCATGATAATGTGACAATCTGTGACCTTGCCGTGTTCAGAGAAAACTTTGGTCAAGTCATCATTGGTCATCTTCCATGGTAGGCCGCCGACATATAGCCTGGTTCCTTCCGCTTGCTTGCGTCCACCTTTGGCGCCTTTCTTGTCGCCCTTCTTGTCTCCTGCATCGTTTACGGTTAAGTTTCGGCCCATGAAATCCTTCTTGTTTAATCCGGCAATGGCCTTGTCTCCATCCTTATCTTCAGCGAAGGTGACGAATCCGAAACCGCGGTTGTTCCCGGTCTCTGAATCCTTCATGACGATATGATCGACGACCTTTCCGAATTTTTGGAATGCTTCCAACAGGTCATCATCGCTTACCTTCTGCGAGAGCCCACCGACGAAGAGTTTGCGACCCTTGGGGCGTTCTCTACGGCCCCCGCCACCTCCACCGCCCTGCATTCCTTCAAAGCGGAAGTATTCGGTCTGGCGTCCATCATTGCGATAGTCAACAGCGATACGGTTGCTGCGAGCACTTGGGCCTGCAGAAAAGTGCTGCTCGGCTTCCTTGCCCCAGCGCTTACCAGATTTATTGTAATCAGGACTATCACCTTGCGAAGCCCCATAGCCAAGACCGAAACTCTTGGAGAGGGCGCGGAATGAAATGTAATCACACCCAGAGCAAGCGACATTCCAATCCTCATGCTCGGCAGTCTGTAACCACTCTCCACACTGTGGGCAGATGGCCTGCAAGACTCCACAATCGTCATCGCTTCGCATATCGAGCCTTACAACAGGGTCAACATCTGTCACCGCTGCTCTGATGATATCTCTTCTACGGACTCCATCGCTGGCATTGTGCAGATACCTGTCAACCATCTTGGTGACGTGCATCTGTCCGTACAACTGATTCGGCAGAGGTTCTCTTCCATCATCTCCTTCGACGTGAATGATTCTTGCCTCAAGCATGGATTCTCGAATCTTTGCAACTTCTGCAATGACCATATCTCCAACTTTGACGTTAGGGGGAGAAATTGTCAGCGAGTGCACATTAACCGTATTTTCTTCAGAATTGAAACTGACTTCTCCGAGGGTGGTTGCAACCAATTTCCCTGCAATAGCAGTCACTCCTTCTCCAGCTTGCCAATTCTCTGCATCCCCAACACTTTCGCCTGGGGTCACGATGCTCGTTTCGCTCATTGAATCGAACTCCTCTTCCACCCCTGAGGGGTGGACATCTATTGTGCCGGCCGGCTCATCGCATTTCAACCCAACCCATTGTACAGGAGTTATTCTCGAACCAATCTCCAACATTTTACGGGTGTTTTTCCACTTCTTGAGTTATGGTGTTCGTAACGGGCCGGTAAACGGAAATCTGCTTCAAACAATACGGATGATGCCCATCCATGATTTTCGGCAAGTCCGCTGATGTGTTCAGCCTTAGCGCTGTGCATGAGGTGAATGATGTCGGCTTGTGAATTCATTGCCGCTATGAGCAATGGCCGGTCTGCGCCCTTTTTTTGCCAACCCCATGGTGGATTCATGATGATCGTCTGTGGTTTGATTTCCTGCGGTAGAGATTCGTCAATCCTATGCTCGATGACTTCAACATCTTGCATGCCGGATGATGATTCTCGAGCAACTTCTGCTACCTC
>DAWL01000055.1:3240-6298 GCA_002505935.1 Euryarchaeota archaeon UBA226
AGAATGCCGTTTCCAGCACCTAGGTCTGCAACTGTTCGGCCAGAGATTCCATCCATCTTGCATAGCCATTCAGCAGCGAGATTCCCTTCTGTGGCGTACTGTTCTTCTTCCGCCTTGTTTTGAGGATGTTCTGGCAATTTGGATAATGCCATGGCAAGGTGCCTTTGGCGGATATTCATCACCATCGAATGTTTTTCTGTTGATTCTGTTGCTTTCGTGCAGCCGCGGCATCGGCTTGCCGTCGCAATTCCTGAAGACGATTCAAAGTTGAGTTGGATTGCTGATTGATTCCATTCTGTTGAGATGTTGCTTGTGAATTGCCATTATTTGCTGCATTTCTGCGCAAAGCAGCGATTCTACGAATTTGCTCTGCCTCAGCAGTCAATCTAGCCATCAATTGCTGACCGGGAAGTTGCCCTCCGCAAGACAGGCAAATTTGTGCTCCTGCACTTTGCGGACTGCCACAGGCGGTACAATATGCCATGTCGTTCGATGCGGCCTGCCGCGGCCCCGTCTTCAATCCTTTGCAAACTAAGAATCAATTTGCAGAGGTGAGTTGCATGAATAGCGGCCAGGTATCTACGCCTGCAGCCTCGCAGAATTCACTAGCCTCAGCAAAGCGCGGATCGCCCATCATATCACTGGCTTCCATGCCTTCAGCCAATAATTCTCTGACCACTTTGCGGAAGGCGTCTACCACCCCTCCATCAGAAGGTACGGGAGCGCTTCGTGGCTCTTCATTAACCGGAATTGGAGCAGACTTGGCAGATGGTTCAGGCGCCTTTTCGGGACTAGGCTCGGCAGTGGGTGTTGGTGGTGGTTCAGCAACGATTGCAGGTTCTGGAACCGGACTTGCTTCCTCGACGACTTCCGAAACAGTTTCTGGGACAGGAGCGTTTTCATGAATCACATTTGCATCGTCAACCTCTTGCTCGGTTACTTCAGGCACAGGCGTTTTAGGTACTGCGTCTTCGTTGGCAGAATGTGTCACACTGGCTAGTAACTCAGCGCTGAAACCGTCGAACAGAGCATCAACTTGTTCTTCATCTTCATTTTGTTCCTCGGACACTTCTGCAACAAGATCATCTAAACTCTTCTCAGCAGTTTCTTCGACTTCCTCAATCGCCGGTTCTGAACTTGGACGCGGAACGACAGGTACCTCGACATTTGCTTTGGAAACAGTCTCAACTTTAGGAATGGGGTCTTCCTCATCCGCCTGAGTTCCAGCAGGGAAAGAGATGTATGCCTTGCCAACGATACTTTCCACCGGCATTGGAAGATGCAGAGTTTTCAGTTCTGGGAGGTCTGGATGCCTGAAGGTCAGAATCGTGTGAATTTCGAATTTCCTCTGCATTGGGACGTTGGCATCAATTGGTAGTGGAGCGATGCGAGTTGAACTTCTCTTCCATCCATCATTAGTAACTAAATGTTGTAGCCATTGTCCTAGTTCTGCGGTAGCGATATCGAGGAATTGGAATGAGGCATCTCGATGTGAGAAGCCCTGCGATTCAAAGAGATGTAAGGAGTGTCTTGGGCGATGGAACAAACCGAAAACCGGCTGTTCATGCATTACAGTAGCTCCATGTTGTTCTAGAATTACTCTCTCACTTCTTTTGCACAAAATCAGGACTCTTACTCGCTGTGCCTCAGCATCCCAAGAACCGGGCCAGCGTTTGCCAGCCTCATCGTTCAGTTGCTTCAGGGTCTGGTCCTTTAGGACGGTCACCATACCCATATCTGCACCGAAGCAGCCCACCTACAACCGGCATATGAGACCTTTCACCTCAGGCGCTCCTCAGCATCCCCTCAGCATGCAGTAATTCCGCCAATAGCATACACCCGCCAGCAGCACCGCGAATAGTGTTATGTGATAGTGCAGAGAAACGTAAAACCTTGCCCACAACCTCGATGTTTCCTACCACTACAGACATACCGGCTCGAAGGTCAAATTCACTGGTTACTTTACCTCCTGCCATCAGATGAACCTCTCTATCTGGAGAGTCTTCAATAATCATCAAAGGGGATTCAGGAGCAGACGGCAAGTCGAGATGTTGCGGCCTATCTGTCCAAGCAGTCATCCATTCAATCACTTCTTTTTTATTCGCCGTGCGCCCAAGTTCTACTTCTGCATGAACGATATGTCCATCACGTGCATTCACACGTTTACATTTCATCTCAATAGGTAAAGAAGTTGGACTGATTGTGAAGTCTTTGACCCTTCCAAATAGGTGGCGAAGTTCATCCACCACTTTTTCTGCTTCTCCTGGAATCTCCGGGTCGGTTTTTCCTCCTTGCGATAATAATTTCCACCCTCCTCCAGAAAGGGCTTGTTCACTATTGGCTTTGATCGAGTCTATTCCAACCATGTCCCATATTGGCTTCAATGGTAAAGCAAGAGGAATCACAGTACAATTCGTAGAACATGCGGCCGCTCCAAAAGGTGTTGAGTTCCAATGCTTGAGGTGGTGTGGATTAAGATCTGCAACGACAAGTGGAATTCCATCAACTCCTCTGAAAGTACTAGCATTGGAAAGAACAGGCATGCCTTGAGATGCCAGTTCTGCCTCAACCCTCTCAGCCACGGCGCTGGGTAAGGCTGAGAACACGAAGTCAACGCCATGTTCACATAATTCTTCAAATAAGTTCGAGGATTCCATATCAAGTACAGTTATGTCCGGTAATTCTGGTCTTTTTTCATCCAGTTTCCAAAGCAAATCAATCAACTTTTTCCCCCTTGTTTTGGGGCTACCTACTACGGCCTTCAGTTCAAACCAAGGATGCTTTACTAATCTCTGTTGGAATCGTTGTGAGACCAATCCTCCTGCAGAAAGAATCCCAACTCCAAGGCGCCGCACAAATCTTGCAATAGACACTTGTTCAAGAGGGTGACCTATGCTTAATCAAGTTTGAAAGAGCAATTTAGCAATAATCGGTGTATGGGGCTTGTTTTATTTAGTATCATTTGGACGCGCCCCTCGATGAAGACTAGCGCGCAAGCAATAGATGAGCCCCGACGCGGCAGCAGCCTCGTTTTTAGCATGATGATGATACTGTCTGC
>DAWL01000054.1:0-8051 GCA_002505935.1 Euryarchaeota archaeon UBA226
CCGAATGGGGATGGGAGATGGAGTACGATGATGATGAGTTTTCTTTCACTACAAACGTGTTGACCGGTAGCGTGGAAGACAAACTCCCAAGCCTGTTCAATGAGAGGATTCGTAGAGATGAAGGTCGACAAGTTACTCTAGGCGAGTTGCTTTCGGCTCTCAAGGATGCATGCGATGATGCGGATGAACTGAAGTTGCGTGAGGAGAATAGAATTCGCCATGCTGAAGATGTTAAACACGCTTTGAGTAATGTTGGAGCGAGAATGCACGATGAGAATTTGGACGGCGATATCAAGATGTGCTGGGCTGCGATGAAGAAAGTTGCATTGGGCAATGGTCGTAAGGCTGGAGATGAGATTCCAGTCGAGGAAGTCATCGCACAGTTACGCACCGACCTCTTGGAGGAATATGGTAATGAAGTCGAAGGCCTTGATGGAGAAGCCAATGTCACCGCTTTCATCTCAACTCTTTTCCTAACACATCGCGGTTTTGCTGAAGTAAAGCAGAAAGTAGTGCCGAATGGTGAAGTAATATTACTCGATAAATGGCCTGAGTTAAGCGATTTTTCCGAGGTTCAAGCATTGATTCAAGGAGAGAGGGATGAACATTCAGAGAAGATCAAATCTCAGGCAGGAGGAAGGCAGCAACATCTTGCCAGAGTGGCCAGAAGGGCTGAAGAACAGGCTCGTAAAGAGGCTGAGAGGGCAGAAGCAGAAGCAGAAGCCGCGGCAGCAGCAATCGAAGAGGAGTCGGATGTAGATTCCGAAGAGGTTGAAGCACCAGTAATCGAAATCACACTACCAGATGGAATGGAGGACTTACAATGAGCTATGAATTGGAAACACTGATTGAAGCAACGCTTTTTGGAGCGGGTAAATCGATGACCGTAGAAGAATTATCTCTTGACTTGGAAGTGTCACAAGCAGAGATATCAGAATCTCTGTCTACATTGCAGACTTCTCTGAAGAGAAGACGTGGTGGGGCTTTGCAATTGGCTGACATTAGTGGGCGTTGGGCCTTGGAAGTAAAGCCCAAGGTGGCGCAGCACCTACCTTGTAATGCTAAGACTGATATTCCTGGGAAGTTATTGAAATCAGCCTCATTGATTGCATTCCATCAACCAATGTTGCAGAGTCGTTTGGTAGAATTGCTTGGGCAGAGAACTTATGATCACGTCAGAGAACTCGTTCAACTTGGACTTGTTGAGAGAAGGCGTAAGGGCAATACCAAGCAATTGACCACTACTCGCCGCTTCTCAGAAATATTTGGCTGTCCGCATACGGATAAGCGCAAGGTAAGGGCATGGTTCCGTGAGCAGGCTGCAGGATTGGGCTTGACTTCTGGGGGTTCAGAAAGACCAATGGCATTGACTGAGGAACAAACCGAGTTACCATTGCAGGATGATTCGGGATTCGAAGCGATTGCCCAAAGGGCAGGTGAGCATACTTCAGAAGAGGGTGCTAATGAAGAAGTACCTTCAGAAGAGATGGAAATCACTGCTGAAGAGTGATTATCCGTTCCTGTATTCGTCCAACATGCTGTCAATCAGGCTCTGAGTGACCGGTTGCCCCGATTCATTGACCATGTCTGCAACCGCCTCAATTTCATCTCTTTTAGCACCGGATGAGATGGCCATGTTGCGCACATGAAGACGCATATGTCCTGATTGAATGCCGGTGGTTGACAAGGCTCGCATTGCTCCAAGATTCTGAGCAAGTCCTGCACAGGCCATGACTCCGGCCAATTCTCGTGCTGAATCAACCCCTAGAATCTTGAGATTTGTTCGTGCTGCTGGATGAACCTTGGTTGCTCCACCAACTATTCCAACTGCTAGAGGTACCTCGATGCTTCCTTCAAGGTCTCCATCTTCGTTCTGCCACCATTTTGCTAGACTTCCATAGCGCCCTTGGTCGTGAGAGACCCAAGCGTGGCAAGATGCCTCCACTGCTCTCCAATCCTGTCCGCATGCCAAGGCAATGGCCGAAATCGCATTCATCGTACCCTTGTTGTGAGTTGTTGCTCTAAATGGGTCGACTGAGGCGAAGCGGAATGCTTCAAGTATTCCCGAAATAATCTCTAACCCTTCTTCTCGGCCGCCTCCATTGGACAATTCCTCAGCGGTAAATGTGGCCCTAGATCTGGCTAGGCGGTGAATGGCTAAGTTGGATAATATGCGAAGATTTGCTCTTCCTCCTGACAATTCCTCAATCCTTGGCGCAACTAATTCTGTCATTGTATTGACCGCATTAGCGCCCATGGCATCTTTGCAATCCACCAATATGTGTACTATCAGCATAGAATGTTCCTGGAATGGTCTACAGCGAATCTCCTTGCATCCGCCTCCTAATTTGACCATAGTTGATGGTAGGCTGTTGCATATCTCAATAAGTGAATCAGCATTATCCAATATGGTATTTGTCGCATTTTCAATATCTGGAACATCTAGCAATTGAATCTGCCCAATCATAATGGAATCATCGACTTCGGTTCTGAAGCCACCCTTGGCGTGGCATCTTTTGGCAATGTTCGAGGCTGCTGCAATGACCGATGATTCCTCAATGCAATATGGGATCAAGTATGGTTTGTCATCGATGATGAAATTAGTAGCCAATCCTACTGGTAAAGCCATGGTTCCTACTACATTCTCCACCATCTTGTCTGCCATCTCATCTTCTAAGCCACCTCCATCGCTCAAGGAGGAAATGTCTTCAGCATTCAATCTCGCTACTTGACTCAGTAATTGCCTACGCTCTTCAAGACTCAAACGAAAGAATCCCGGTAGGCGACTGTCATCGACTGGCATCTGAATCTGTTTGTGCGAGTGCTGCTATAGCCTCAAGGTTTGCCATTGTAAAACTAGCACATCAACGCGTTCAACGCGTTAATCAATGCGTTAAATAAGCGTTAATTGACCGTTGAAATGAAATGTAATCATTTAAATTATTCACAATTTCTGAAATGAAATGGCGCTTGGCTATGCGATTGACGCGTTCAACTAATGCTCCATCAACGCGTCATCGCCTGAACACTTATGAGCCGAAGTGGAATTCCACCCATTCATGCGTAGCCTAGTTCTGGAAGACCTTCCACCTTTGAGGGAGAACCCATTCAATGGTAGGCCGTTAGAAAGGAATGAATTCCGCCTGTTGGGGGGGAGGGATGATCAAATCACATTTCTTACATCATTGATCAGACACCGTTCTCCGAGAATGATTCTGCTCAAAGGTGAACGTGGTTCTGGTAGGACCTCGATGATTCATGCTTTGGCATCTCAAACAGAATTGCATCGTTCATTCACCATGTTCCCACACGAGGAACATGCAATGCGGTTGCTAAATGAGACATTTTCGATGTTAGTGGGATTCGATAGACCCCCGCATGTTACTTCCATGGTTGAGCACATGGTCGAAGCAGTATCTTCCTATCATGGACCTTTGCAGTTGATTAGTTATGATTTCCCAAATGCTTCTGGCCCCCTTCTATGTTCATCCATACAGCGCTTAACTGGCGCATTAAGGAGGCTCAAAGCTCTGGTATTGGTAACTGTGACGCCTGAACAGTTCCAAGCATTTCCCGATGATTTGGTCAACGAATTCGATAGCGTTGTAGAATTGGAACCTGTTTGCGAGGAAGGAATCAAGGAAATCGTGGAAAGAAGAATAGCCACGGTAAGCCGAAAAGAGTGGAATTGCGACGAAGACACTGTAGAGATATTGCATGATGAGACGCAAGGGCATCTAGGGCGCTTGATTCGTCGAATGAGGGACCTGGTGGATGAGGCCAGAGCACAACCTGAACAGAGCAGTTCACATTCGGGTTGGCAGAGAATCAGGAACAGCGGAGGAGCACATAGCACATTGACTCAAGAAGAGAAGACATTTGAGGAACCTGCGGTAGAGGAAAAACAGGTAGAAGTTCAACCCACCGGCTTTGAAGAAAAACCTGCTGACCCTTGGGATCTCGATATTGAGGAGGATGTAGGAGTTCAGTCCGAGGAGGAATTTATCCAACCAATGCCTATGTTCTCTTTGGAGGAAGAAATAGAGGAAGTCGACTCAATGCTTACCGACTCCGATATGGGCCCGCCAATTTCTGCAGGAATGTTCGGTTCTTTGGCACGCAGAAACCGAGATTCGATGCTTGAATCACCCCGATTCACTCCTAGTCAGGATGCGCCGGATGTTGATGAGTATGAGGAAGAACCTACGATGAGGGATGGAGCAACTGACTTGTGGGTCCACGAGGGCGCTCCTCTCATCGAGAACAACTTCGAATCAGAACAGGCTGCTACCCTAGGACTTCAGATGCCACAACCTTCACTCCAGCCGGAAGTAACAGAGCCATGGGTGCCGCCTTCACCAGTTGTTCAACCTCCTTCTATGCCTCCTCAACAGAATCTTGTATCTCAAAACACCGGTTTAGCAGAGCGTTTAGCCGGTTTTGCACCAAGGCCTCAACGTTGGGATGAACAGAGCATGCCATTGGATATCGAGAGAATGCGTAATTTGGCTGAACATGAAAGGGTAATTGTGGAAATAGCAGCACAACGAGAATTCTCACCTTCTGACGAATATCTGGGCAATAGGCTAGCAGTCAAGAGACCGCGTATGTCACAACTGGCCAATGGATTATATCGTAGCGGGATACTGTCTGTCAGAAAACATGGCAGAAGCAGATGGTTCAGTTTGACCAATGATGCTCGCGCTCAATTAGTAGCTTGGGGCTTGCTGGAGGAGTCGATATGAGCGAAGAAGCAGAATCCGGATGGAAGGTTGCTTGGTCGTGGAAGGCTGAGGACAGAATCGCTAGATTGTGCCATCTGGGCAATGGAGTTACGGTAGCTGCTGGGCAAGAAATCATTCTAATCAATACTGATGGATATCCTGCATGGAGAACAAAACTCCCATTCCGGACCTTCAACATGTGTTCTTCAGAAGATGGTTTGGGAGTGCTAGCAGGGCATGGATTCCATGTTTTGCGTCTATCAGACGGTACTCAATTACACGAAGGCAGGGCAACAAGTGGCGGTTTCTCCGATTTGCTTTCTAGGCCAGGAGGAGGTTGGGTTCTTTCCGACCGCAAGGATCACTTGCATCTGTTCAATGCTGAAGGAAGAGGCATCAGAAGGTTGCAAAGTGGTGGAATTAGGAAACTTCTAGGTTGGTTCGATAGGGAGCACTTGTTGGTACACGATGAGGAAGGCTACATTCGCTGCATTCGAATGATTGGTGAAGATAGTCAAAGGGTAGTCGAGGATCGAATCTGGAGTTGGTGCAGTCGTCTTGAAGAGGGCCAGTTATTGATGCAGGCAGTAGATGGTGAGATTTGGGAAGGTATCCCGCACCCCTTTGGTTGGGACGTGATTAGGCGCATCGAAACTTTGGGATTAGAGCCTATAGAAGGAGTCATTGCATCGGATGGTTGGTGGATATTATCGTTAAATGGAGATCTTGAGAGACTCCCGCCTGTAGAGGATTCCAAAGCTATGCAAGGAGGTGATTTGCTGGTCAGTGATTCAGTTTCAACTATGGTCTCTGCTTCTAGAGATGGATTGTTGAAGTGGTGGGAGGCTCCGGAATTAGCACTGCGCCGCCGCCGTCGCATCCAATCAGAGGTTGCTCAGGCTAGAGAAGATCTAGATTGGGAGAATCGCAAAACGGTATTCACTGCGGCAAGGCATGCCGAGGAGAATGGACAATTGTCGAGGGCCGCTGAATTGTACCAGAAACTAGGACGTACCGATGATGTTCGACGTATCCTCAAGATGAAGCGAGAGGAGGCTTAGAATGAATGAGGTTGTGAGTATTGAACTGGTGAACAAATACCTGCAATTGACAGATAGGGCCCGTCAAAAGGCGACGTCTTTAGTTCCCGAAGGAAGCCATGAGGAATCTCTTCTCAAAGATATGATGTCCATGTCAGATGACTATCGTAGTGATGCAGAGCATTTCAGGGATAATGGTGACTTAGTCAGGGCCTTTGGCGCAATCAACTATGCACATGCATGGATTGATGCTGCTGTTCGAATTGGTTTCCTAGATGGACATGGAGATGATGAATTATTCACCTTGCCCTAATTTGGCAGATTCGGTGCTCAGACAATTAGTCAATATTGCAAATCATGGATGTTGTCGCTGAGTTCCTTCAGTCGCGAGATTTGATTCTGCATAGTTTCCAACTTTTCTTTGGCTTTGTTCACAATGGGTAGTGTAGCCTCCTTGAAATCTCCAATCAGACTGTAGATATGCTTTGGTCTACCTCTGCCACCATTATTGGTTATCTCGACTTCGATGATACCATTCTTCTTGAGGTGTGATATGGCGATGCTGACTTCAGGCTGACGTAGCCCGCAAATCTTCTGCAGTCCAGAACTATCATTTGGCCCATTTATCGAAAGGGAAACTAGAACTCTTGCGGCGAAACCATTGGTTCCAACTCGCTTCAACAATTCGACGATTTCCTCAATCTCCTCGCCGTTTAATTGCGAAATCCGAGTATCCGCGTCTCCCATATTTCGGGGGGAACAAGAAGTCCACTTAAACATCGCACCGGCACGTGCCATCGTATCATTCGCTGGCCAATCTCAATCTTTTGTTTGCAACCACTTCTATGACATTGCATGATGCTTCAATCAGCCTGCGTTTCAATTCTCTATCCACTGTCAAGACAGGCCATCCTTTGTCGCTCGCCAGACTTAGAATCTGGTCATCAGTATGTGAATCTCCTGAAACATCTTGTGGCACCGATTTCGATTGGAGTAGTTCTAGAAGCAGGTTAATCCCTCCAGCATTCAGTTTGTTGATCTCTTGTTCAACTGATGGAATCAATACCAATTGGTAAGGCCCAACTAATTCGTTCATAGCGATGTCGATATTGATTCCGGCTTCAATCAATGCAACCCATCCACAACTATCGATGATGACCTTCTGCATGGTCATCACTCAACAGATTGTGCCGTAGCCAATCAATCTCCAGCGAGTTCCTACTCTTCTCGAGAGACTTACTCTTGAGCCCGAATCAGCGCATATCGGTAATCGTAGATCCAATGTGGTGATTCCTTTGTCAGAAGCAGATACGAGCCCTACTGAAGTAGCAGTTGCGACATTCACCATCAACATTTCATTACCGCGCAGGGGTTGAACCTTCTCTGGAACTTCACCTTCTGTACCAACCATCTTTTCCATCAGATTGATTTTGACATCGATACTGCTCCTTACTTCAGGCAAATCACCTTGCTTTGCCACCACTTGTCCCGAGAGATTGTCGGCAGTGGTAATCAACGGGTCAAGTGGAGTGGCCATACCACATAGTCCTCCGGCGTGCATATCATCCAGTGAGTTTCCTCCACCTTGCATTCCGATGACCTTGGTTTCGATTGGCTCCCATCTTGTCTTGTTCCCTTCCTCTATCTTTCTTCCAGGACCAATGCTGATTTCATCCCCTACTGTGAATGTTCCTTCTACTATGCTTCCTCCAAGAACTCCACCCTTGAGTTTGGAAGGTCGGGAACCGGGACGGTTGATGTCGAAAGAACGGGCAACGTGCATCAACGCTCTTTCATCCTCATTGCGCTCAGGAGTTGGGATATACTTCTCTATTGCAGCAATTAGGATGTCCAAGTTGACATCATGGTGAGCTGATACGGGAATAATGGGTGCATCTTCGGCTATCGAACCCTTGAGGAATTCAGTTATCTCTGCGTGGGATTGCATCGCTCTTTCTCTAGTAACTAGGTCGATTTTGTTCTGTACAACAACGATATTGCTTATTCCAGCTATTTCCAAAGCCATCAGATGTTCTCTAGTCTGAGGTTGAGGACATTCTTCATTGGCTGCAATCATCAACATTGCTCCATCCATGATACTAGCACCAGTGATCATGATTGCCATTAGAGTCTCGTGACCTGGGGCATCTACGAATGAAACTACTCGCTGCAACTCTTTGGCAACATCTTCCTTGCCATCTGGTCTGCGTCCGGTTGGATAGTATTGACCATCCTTGGTCTTGTAGAATGCAGTATCAGCATAGCCTAACTTGATGCTGATTCCTCT
>DAWL01000054.1:8424-9831 GCA_002505935.1 Euryarchaeota archaeon UBA226
GTTGTTTTTCCATGGTCGACATGCCCGACCAATCCAATATTCACTTCAGGCTGGGATGGTAGAGCGCGTGCCATTCAACCATTCTCCCAATCTACTCAATCCTCAGAAGCCTCTGAGTCATCCTTCTTGCCGAGGATATCGTCGAGCGACTTATTGCCTGCTTCGACAACTTTGAGATTGAGTTGACGGGTATCGTTGGTTATGGTATTGCCACGGAAATTTCTCCTCTTGCGCAATCCATCTTCCTTGTAGCGGTAGCGGTTTCCTTTCTTGTTGACCAATTTGTGTCCCTTGAATCCAGTACTGGCTGAAACTAATACTGCCTTGCGTGAACCACCAGCGAGGTCGCTGCGCATCGGTGTTCCGGTCTTATCTGAACCACCGCATATCTGCAACTTGTATCCGGATAGGGTAGATTCACCTTCTCCAACGAATATTCCATCCACTACATCTCCGATCTTCTTACCGAGGAATTGATTGTAGTTGCTGCCCGATATTTTGAGCGAGTAACTGCGCCCACCATTAGCAGGATCGGTATCGTTGATCACCGCCACGAATTCATTGTCTGCCATGTTGACGACTCCTTATGCAGCCGGCCGACTGTCGGCCTCTATTTATGACCACCGGACCTGATGACGTAGTCATCATCGTCGCAGTCTTGCCTTGACCAGTGCTTCCAAGCGTTTCTCTATGTCTACGGGGAGCAGGTGCGGCATGGAGAAATGTTGGGTGCGACCACGCCCTTCCGAAACCGTACCAGAACGGACCTTCAGGAGGTTACATTGCTCTAGGTGCTTCAGATGTTTCCATAGTGTAGTATGTCCACGCGGCGCTTGTTCATATTCTTCGCAGACCACTTTGTACAACGATTCTGCATCACCGCTGCTTATCTCAGCCGCGCTCTTGAGTCGGCGACATATCGCTATGAGCAGCAACATCGCATGTGCTGACAATTCTTCTATCAGGCTGTCATCGCTATTCTCAGGTCTGCTGACCGAAAGAATCTGCACATCCGAAGGTAGAATCTCTGATCTCCCTTCTTTCTCTGCCAATCTTGCTGAATTAGCCAATAGATCGATGACAACTCTAGCATCGCCCGATGGTGCCGCAGCTTCGGCTATCAAGCGTAACACAGAATCTTCTACACTATCTGGAATTAGTGCTAATTCTGCACGCTGGCGTACGATTCCTAGCAAGCCTTCCTCATCATAGCCTTCCAAGCGCAGGTGATTAAGGCGGCCAAAACGAGAAATCACTGCTGTCTCAAACATGTCCAACACCTGCTCCTGACTGATAAGAATCAGAGAAAGAGTCCCACCTTCACCGTATTCTTCATCTATGCGTAGTAGTCTATAGATAAGGGAATCACCAGACTTTCGCATAAGGTGGTCTACCTCGTCGAGAATG
>DAWL01000109.1 GCA_002505935.1 Euryarchaeota archaeon UBA226
CTGTATGCGCCGGTAAAGTACACTCTGCACATGTGAAGGAATACTGCGGCTACCATGAAGTGAGTAGTCCAATGGTGTATGGAACGTATGATGTAGCCAAATGGTAACTGTGTCATTATGAATTCCATCGATGAATATGCGGGGGTGGGGTCGCCTTCCCCGCCAGGGACATAGTATAGGCCTAGAATAGCTCCTGTAATCACCAGAATGACGAATGCTAGGAACGAAATTCCACCCAAGCAATACAATGGATACCAGTACCAAATAATTCTCAATTTGTATTTTTCAGCATGTGTTAGTGGCATTTGCCTGTGGACGCTGTAATACGCATCTCTGCTCATACCCCAATAATCTTGTATCCTAAATCTAGTATCCAACCATGAAAATGCCCAAAGGAAACTTTTCTCGGCTAAACCCATACTTCCAGCACTAGTTTCAACAGCACGAAGGATGTCTTTTCTTGGCATATCTTCACGCTCCTTTCGGAGAGTAAATGCTACGAGTACAACAACAAGAGTAATGAATAGCCATAGGAACCAGAATTGTAACATTTTTTCACCTCAATCGCAGTATGTGTACCAATCAATAAAATCGGGGAGAGCCTCAATAATATCTCCAGTTTTTACCCATGGGATTAGTGGAAGGCCGTATGGGGCTGGCCCTCCTGTTCTTCTAATGCCCACAAAATCGAATTCCGCACCGGATGATCTGTTACGGCTACGATTTTTCTCAATAGCAGTAGGGTCAAATCTGCTTGAATGACAAATGCAGAATAATTTGTTTCCGCCTGCGTCTACGGCTCCTGGAGTCCATTGGTCATTGGTAAAGTCATTTTGAACTAGTTGCCAACCAGGTATGCAACATAAGTGAGTGCACCTGGAGAATATCAAAATTAGATTGTCGTGAATGGAAAGTGAAGCATAATCAGGATTTTCCTCAAGCTCGTAACCACTTCCTATGTACTTTCCACTTTCATTGTAACCATCCATGAATTGGAATCTTGGTACATTTGAGGTGGCAGGTTGAGCTACGTTTTCTTCATGTGGAACATACACCACATTAACTGGCATTCCAGACCAAACTCCTTGTGCACCAGACATGCCGGTTGGGCTGTTAGCTGCGGCTTCAACGAAAGCTGAGTAGTTCATCGGCTCGAGATGTCGGTCTCCATACCAAGCTGAATCTTCTGCACCGGTTGGTACCCAGAATCGCACGGCAGAATCTCCGCCAGAAGATTCTTCAGTCCCCATGAGTAATGCCGCAAAACCAATCACACCTAGTGCCGAAGTCGTGATCACTCCTGCTGCTGTATTGAATGAGTGCCTCATGAACTCCCTTCTATCAACCATAGGATTTGATGGAACGGGGGAATTATCTTCGCCGGGAAGTTCTCTAAGTCTGAATCTTCTTGCCATTGATCACACCTCGTATTGTTTCCACCCATCCGGGTCGTTTGAAGTAATGTATTTGTTTCTTCTGTGTTTTACCACAATGACATCAGGCATTACAAATCTCAGATATACAATACCCATCAGAATGACTGTAAGTAGAGTGATTCCAAGGTGGAAGGATAATCGTTGTTGGTCCCAATGATTGAGTAGACCGTAAGCGAGTGTCCCAGCCCAATATAATGTCCACAAGATGCCCCATAATGCAAAAACAATAACCAGCCAAGAGTCTCCTGATGGAGAAATACTTGCGCGAATAATTGTTCCCGGTTCTGGGTCTTTGAACACGCCATGGTCGACCGCGTTTTGATAAGCCTCTTCGCTTAATTCAATTTCCGACAAGGCATCACGAGCATCTTCAATGCTCACCTTTCCCGCCTTAACTTCTCGGAGAAGTTTCATTACGGTGTCATCCCTCATAATTGGTCACCTCTTCTTAGATGTTTGATCCTCAGTTTCAATAAATTGCTTCTACCAACGTAATGTCTGGAGAATCCATATCTAAGGAAGAAGCCGCAGAATAGAATGACGAGGATTACAGCTGCGAAACCCAATAATCCTAGCCAATGAGCTCTCAACTTAGCTCCCATGTGGTGGAGGTCAACACCTTCTTCGACCGGAGCGGGAGGTTCAATTTCTCCATTGCCGCTGAAAATAGTTCTTGTATCGCCGGTGTCGTCCCCTTCCTCTATTGATATCGATAATCTGTTCCATCTGTCAAGTTCGCTTGGTATACCGTCTCCATTGACTGAATTTCCTGCAAGCCAAAAAGTAACAGGACCAGAACTTGATTCAGGAGCGGTCCAAGTTATCATCCAAGTTCTATCAGCAGTTTTCGCGCCGGAACTTGTGTGTGTGAGGCTGTTCGGGTCCTCTTCCCAGTTTTGGACTAAATTTTCGAATCCTTCACCAGGGCCAAGATTTCCTGAACTAACTCTCATGGAGAAACCCCCTGTATTCGACGAAGTGTCCATATCGGGTCCTCCAATTATTTGGATTGTAAGTGGGTATGAAATACTAGCGGAGTAATGGTACGGCAAACCATCGAGGATTATCGTGATTGAGTTGTCGGGTAGTTCGTTGTGACAAGTACATCCTGCGAGAGAGACATCGCCCTCACCATTCTCATCCCCTCCTATTCCCGCAGAGTATCCTTGGCTAGAACCTGCTACTAATAAGGCAAAACAGCCTAGAACTACAAGGTGTTGAAAGGTCGGTTGATGTACTCTCATCGTTCGACCTCTGCCGGCAATCTACTCCAGCCGTTTGAGGGCTATCAAGGTTTCAGTTTGACCCCTTCGGGGTCGGTATATCTCCGAGGTAATTTATTGGCGAATCCTTTCCGGAGAAAACTCATACGAAATCACCACTTCGTGTATCTTGTGTCCGGGCCAATTTGGAAGAATATCTATCACCTTAGCGATAAACAAATTTCTGACCTTGATAGTGCTGAAGAACTGATGCAATTAATGGATATAAATGCTGCAGAGAAGATACTCCTTGACATGCTGGCTGAAGATTCACAATGTGTCCCAGTGCTAAATAATCTGGCGCATATGTACGGAAGGTATCTTTCAGATTTTGAGAAGGCTGTTGAGTATTACGACATTGTTTTGCAGATTGAACCCGACAATGCCTGGGCGAGGGACGAGAGAAGGCGTTATCGACGTTATATCAGATATGATTGACCCGCAATTTCAAT
>DAWL01000184.1 GCA_002505935.1 Euryarchaeota archaeon UBA226
TGCCTGAATGAAGCATTTTCATCGAAACTGATCTTGGCATCTAGAGCCAATATTTCTTCATCATTTGTCCTAACCAGTGGATTTATTTCAACCATGGAACAGTCTTTGGAAGTGAATAGAGAATAGAGTGAACGCAACATTCGAGCAAAGGAGCGGCCAGCATCTCGGGACAGCCCTAATGATCTAGAAAGTTCAGAAATCTGGAAACCTAGGAGTCCTGCTCCTGGGTCAACCCAAATCTTGTGAATTCTATCAGGAGTTTGTTCAGCAACCTCTTCTATATCCATTCCACCTTCTGTACTAGCCATGATTAGTACCGCTTTCTTCTCGCGGTCAACCAATAGGGCCAGATAGTATTCATGAGCGATTTCACAGCCGGATTCGATGTAGATATTCTGCACTAACTTTCCACTTTCTCCAGTCTGTTTGGTGACTAGAATATTGCCAAGCATTTTTGATGCGAAATCCGCCACTTCATCCTGAGAACGCGCCAACTGAACTCCACCTTGAAGCACTAATTCCCCACTGGTGGGATTGTGCAGACTGCCCATTCCTCGGCCACCTGCATGTATCTGCGACTTTACAGCAACCAAGGGACAATCCAATTCGTTCCACGCGGAAACAGCATCCTCAACATTAGTTGCATGTATGCCTTTCTGAACTGCTATTCCATGTTCATGGAACAGTGCTTTTCCCTGGAATTCGTGAATGTTCAAGATTATCGCCACCCCTGCCAATCCCATTACCTCCTTGAACATCGCGATGTTGCTGACTGCGTGTCACAAGGGACATGAACTCGTTGTTTATGGAGTCGGACATGGGGATGCAGGTTGTGGTTCTTGCCGGTGGCTTTGGCAGCCGTTTGCGACCATGGACGTACACTTTGCCCAAACCCTTGCTTCCTCTATTGGACCGTACACTTGTCGAACAGGTGGTATCGGGTGTGCCCTCTGAATTGATTGACGAAGTCATCATTGCGGCGGGGTACAAGGTTGATGATTTGAGAGATTATTTTGCTTCTTGTGAATTGGACTATGACGTCAAGATAGTACCCGAAGATGAACCGATGGGAACTGGAGGGGCATTGAAGAACTGTATGGATCACCTCAGCGGGACCTTTGCTTGCTTCAATGGAGATGTAGTATCATCCCTTGATTTCTCTTCTATGCTTAGGCAACATAAGAGCATGAAATGTTTGGGAACTTTGGCTCTTTGGGAAGTTGCCGACCCAACGAGATTTGGAATTGTAGGAATTGACGAAGACCGTTTGGTAACTAGATTCAAGGAGAAGCCAGCACCAGAAGAAGTATTCAGTAATCTGATCAATGCTGGTTCGTATATCCTTGAAGAAGATGTTTTCGAACTAATGCCGGATGGCAGGTCTAGTCTTGAGAGGGAACTCTTCCCAGTTTTGGCTGAGCAAGGGGCTTTGGGCGGGATGCCATTTGAAGGATATTTCATCGATGCAGGAACTCCTGAATCGTGGAAGAGTGCAGTCAAGGCCGCCATCGTTCATGGTCGACACGATGCAGGATTGGTAGACTCATCTTCATGGTTTGCTGATTCGCGGGCTATCGATTGCACGCGCAAGGGCCACAACATGTTCGCCAAGGGCTCTGATGTTGCAGATAGTGCAACTATCCATGATTGCACCTTGTTGGCGCAGTCCCGCGTAGCCGATGGCAGTTCCTTGCAGGATTGTTTGTTGGGAATGGCAGCGAAGGTAGGTCGTGATTGTCAATTGAGAGGCGTCATTATTGATCATGAGGCAGAGGTTCCAGATGAAACAGTTCAGACAGGTGGCGTCTTCCCTCAGGTTGAATAGTCGGTATCTTTTCGGAGATTCATGACGAAGGCGAAGATAATTGTCAATTTCAAGACCTATGAATCAGCACATTCCAGCGCTGCCGAGAACCTTGCTGTGGCGATGCAAACTGTAGATGCGGAATGTGAAGTTGCAGATTTGATTGCCGTAGTGAGTGCATTCGACCTATCTGCTGTTGTTTCTGCTGCTCCTGGATTGCAGGTTTGGGTACAACACCTTGACCCGATCGGATTTGGCTCTAACACTGGATGGTTACATCCTGAAACCGCCATTCAACGAGGTGCAGTTGGTACTCTGATCAATCATGCTGAACACAAAGTATCCGTCGAACATGTAGAATCATTGCTAAATCAGTTGCCTGATGATTTCACAGTATGTGCTTGTGCTGCTGATCTCGATGAGGCGAGGGCTTTGAGTGCTCTCTCACCAGACATGGTTGCCGTTGAACCACCGGAATTGATTGGAGGAGATGTATCAGTTACCAGTGTTGATCCAAGTATTGTTAGTGATACTGTAGAGGTTGTCAACTCAATCAATCCTGAGGTAACAACACTTTGTGGTGCTGGTGTGAAGAATGGCATGGATGTCGCCAAAGCAATCGAATTAGGAACTTCTGGAGTACTGCTTGCTAGCGGAGTAACAAAGGCGCAGGACCCCGAGTCAGTACTCAGAGACTTGGTGTCTTGTCTGTGAATTCAGGATATTGAAGATGCCAAATCAAGCATGTTCCTTTCACTCTCTTCTTCCATGAAGCAGAGTAATTACGTCTACCTTGATGAAGGCGCTGGTCAGATGAAGAATCCCATGTCTTGGGCCTTGAAGAAAAGCACTGCAGCGTACCACAATGCGATAGGAATCATCAGGCAACCGAAGACCTTGACCATATCGTCCCTAGCAAACTTTCCGAACATGACCGATAACTTGCCTCCCATTCCGGCGACTAAGCGGATAACTAGAACCACAGCGCCTGAGCAAATGAAGAAGGCAACAAACAGGAGAATGCCCATAATCAAGCCGAATCCACTGGTAAGTAGGGTGTTTGAGAGGCCTTGTGGAATCAACATTGGATGAAGTATCCAAGAGAACCATGCAACCCACATACCAATTTGAATTTCAATAGCTAGTTCTTCTTCTTCCTTCCATTTGCGATAAGTTTCAGGTGCAGCCTTGTGGAGGATTTTTGAGATGATTTTCAGTTCGGGTGCAATTCCCCACAACGCTGTGGCCACAGCTTGGTACAACAACCAAAACCCAACAAAGAATTGAATCAGATACCATGTCTCTCCTGCTAATCCAGTCATCGCTAGTACCATCAGAGGTAGCCCCAGAATCATGAATCCAATGCCGCCGGTAACGGCTATTCCTCCCCAATTTCCACCAGGGGGTAATGGGTCCTCTGGCTTCTCCCATTCCTTTCTCGGCAGGGCGATAATCACCAATGGAAATACTGTAGTCCAAATCATAGATAGCAGTAATTGTGGACTTTGTGAAGAACCAAAAGAGATGTCATCGATTGCACTTTCTACATTTTCGAGAGAGCTACTTCCTTCGCTCCACCATGCAATGTGTCCCGTGCTGTCGATAAGTATCAGGCCATCAGCCATTCCGGTTGGTAACATTTTGGCAGTTGCAGCGTCATGCTCATCGATCATTATTGGCCATCTTGCATTCACTCTTTCTTGGAGTTCTGTTAGTTCGAATGGCTGCACCTCTTCACCGGTTACCAACATTGCTAAACTGACTCTATCCTCCATCTTATCCATGACCATGTCTAGAACATCGATGTGATGTCGTTGATTGGGAGAACCTGCTATTGAGATGGCGATTAAAGCCGCTTCTTTACTGTCTAATAATTCATCTAGAGATACTGCTGAACTATTGTTTCCTGCAGCGTTCAATACGAATTGTGGTGCAGGCCATCCCTGTTCAATTGGTTCTGCTTCGGTCGATAAATATGGCATCTGCATGTTCATTGGAATGAATAGAAGCGACATCAATAGCATGATGCCAATCAACGGTGGTGGGTAGAGGATTCCTTGCTTGAGACCCAAGCCCAGCCAAAGCAACACTATGCCAATGCCAAGTGGTGCTAATATCAGGACCGGCTGCCACCCATCAGCACCTTTCTCTTCGTTGACGATGTGTACCCAGCCTTTGAAGTGACATTCACCTACCTGTGCGGTATATGGCTGGTCATTGGTCTTCATACAGAATTGCAGAATCCAGTGGCCTTCGTCCAACTTTGGCGTGATATATGTCCAAGATGTTCTATTCTCCTCTACTTTGCGTATCTCTTGAGGACTATCGATTATCTGTAGAATTGATTCTCGGTCGACAGGTTTGGAATCATCTGGTTCCATAGGTCCCCAGACTTCCATAACGGTACTACGATAGCCTTGCAAAGCCCAAGGTCCAAGCGCAACCATGTCAACATGAGTGAAACCTAGATCATCGCTGATGATTCTGACATCTGGATTCATCCATTGTCCTTCAAAGACTAGGCCTCCATCTTCGGCGACGCCAGCCCACCAAAGTTTGGCTGCAACAGGACAGTCATGCATCACTCTCAAGGTGGCTACAATTTTGTCTCCAGGGTTCATCCTCATGTCTATTTCAGTTCTAGGGAATGTGAAGTTGTGTGCATTGAGAATCGAAGTTTCAGTGATAAATTGCGAATTGCTTTCCAGTTGATGTAAGTCTTGCCCGACCTGAATATCGAGGAACATCTGAGTTTGCCTTGCTGATGTAGCACAGTTAATCAATACAGAATCTGATGCTGTGGCATGAATGTAAGCCGACATATTGAGCGTCAAGTTGACCGCTTCCTGAACTGGTTGAGATTCTATGGAATCGAAAACAATCTGCGGTACTGCTGCTTGATTGATAACGTGGCTTCCACCAGCATTGGTATTGAAAGGATGAATGTCAGAGAGGTTGGCGTTGTTTTGTTCAGTTCCCGAAAAGAACAATCTATGCTTCTGTGGAATGTTCCACTCCTGCTCTCCATCTTGCCATATCTTCTTCTCGATTTGAGCGTTGGCTGAGAGCGAAGAGAGTACCAAAGTCAGCGACAGTAACAGGAGAAGGGCGGCCTTGCTGCCTCTGCCTGCGGCCCCAGCCATGATGCGAGCGTAAAGCCCGACATTGAACAATCCTGCGCTTCTGCGAACTCTTTCTTCTGCGTCATGATAAAAAGCAAATCTAGCCTGTGTGGCCCTTACAGGCGAAGCATGGGGATGGCGATGACGAACAAGAAGGCTTTCGTTGGTGGGTTGGTTTTCACCCTCTTGGGTGCCACACTTCTTCTGTATGCCATGCACGATGAATCTTGGATGACAATTTCCATCCCGTTGGAATCATCTTCTGAAGATGAAGAATTATTGGGGCCGGAGTATAGGAATGCTGGTACTGGTTTAAATTTCGGACTTTACCAAACTGAAGTTGTTGCTTGGGGTGAAGTATGTGTTGATTCTGAATGTGAGGATTTATCCAACAATAGGGAAGTAGTTGAATACACGACTTGTGAAAAGGATGGAGAATCGGGTAATGTAATGCAGGACAACATGTGCGCGATTCCAGAGGTCACAGAGGCCGGAGAGGCCGGAGATTTGGGGCATTGGTTATTTATCTCGGCAATTTGTTTGGGTTTAATTGCAATGATTCTTGCTATAGTTGGTATTCCAGGGTACATGCATGGATGGGTTCCTTTACTTCTCAATGCGATTTCAACTTTAGTTGTAGTAGCAGGAGCAGTAGTCTGGCTGGTCGCATTCCCTGATCTGAATACTAGTGAATTGAAAGGGGATATCGATGAACGATTCAGTCCATCATATGGTTTCTATTTGTCCATTGTTTCTGCACCATTTTTCTTCATCGGAGGACTTGTGTGGGGAGGAATAGATGGTTTCAATCTCGAAGGCAGTGAGGATGATTGGGATGAAGATGAGGAAGATTGGCAAGATGCGGTCATGAATTCGAAAGAGGAATCCTCTGATTGGAGGAGACAGGAAGTACCGGTTTCTTACGGTACCGAGGCACATCATCAATATCAACAGGATATGATGCAGCAATATGAGTATCAAGATCAATCATATCATCACAGGCAGTCATACGATTCACAGCCGAATTGGCAGAGGTCTGCCCCAAGGCCCGCTCCGCGTTCAGCCCCGTTATCGGGACCTCCACAATCAGGTCCTCCGCAG
>DAWL01000023.1:0-362 GCA_002505935.1 Euryarchaeota archaeon UBA226
CTGGCAACAGGAGGGGTCGCATCTTCACGCACTTGAGCAGCATTCCTACCCGAAGTTCTCCAAGCATCCGAATAGGTATTGCCGAATTCGTCGGTTACTGTGATTGCATACCAAACATCTCTTTGAACCCCTTCTGGAACAATTACTGCATCAACAATTGTTTCTGCAGTGAATTCATTAGTTTGGATATCTGTAATGACCAGTTCCCAGCCGTCTGCTTCAGAGACCTCTGTCTTGAGTGTGGCGTTGCCTTCTTCATCTACGAATGGCTCACCGATATGCCTCCATACTTGGTAGGACTCATTCTCTTCTTGTTCATCATTAATCCAAGTCAAGACTACTTGATTTGTAACTCCAATCAT
>DAWL01000023.1:759-6529 GCA_002505935.1 Euryarchaeota archaeon UBA226
CGATATTCGTATGTACTGTTAAGATGGCCATATCTGGCCTCAGAGGTGACGAAATAGTAAGAATTCTCCCTGTAAATTCCATCTGGTACATCGACGATAGCCTCGCCAAAACCATCAGAAACTGTGGTCAAGTAAATCATATTGTCACCCACTTTGAATTCGGTGGGGTTGGCAGGATTATTGACCTGTACAGGATAACTGGACCAATAGATATTGTAAAACTCTCCCTCTGCTCCAACTTGATCCGTCCAAGATACTCGCGTTTTTCCTGCCCCAATATATTCTGCATAGACATTGGTAGGTTCTGCAATCCAGATTCCGAAGGTATCTTCATGAGTCGGTTGAGAGCAAGCCGAGGACGCCAATTCCTGCGAAGTAATACCGTATTCATCCACTATCGAAACGCAATAATGCGAGGTGCCAAGCCTACCTGCAGGCAATGAATAATTGAATTCTCCAACTCCTTCTAATACTGTTGCAACCAACTGAACATCACTTCTCGAGGTGTTATTGAAAGCGCTACCTGCCATCCATACTCGGTAATATTCATCCTCTTCACCTACAACGTCAACCCAATTGATTAGAGTATATCCTAAACCTTGCAGATTTTCCTCACCGACGAAAGTAGCGGTGACTCCTGAGACCGGGTCTGCGGGTACATTATCCTCCTTCACCGGTTCTTCAAGAGTATTCTTTGATAGAATTCTAACATCTTCGTAAGTCTCGTTAACTCCAGTCCAATTCTTGATGATATAGGTCACCGTGTAGTAAATTTCGCGATTGGTGGATGGGGGAATTTCGATGTCTACTTCCTCAACCCCTGCTTGGAGAGTCAATATTGGGTCCTCATCTAACAAAATCATTCCAACGGTGCGATTGACCTTGTATGCGTGCTGATAGATGTTTATTTCGTACGCATCAGGACCCGTTTCAGGCAACGTGTTGTTGATAATGTTGTAATTTACCCAACTCAATGTGGTTATGCTAGCAGTTGGATCGAATTCAGCCTGTAGATAGTAGGGCGATCTTACAGGAGTGGTAACCTCATCGACGGGCTCATATAGCATCGATTCATTCACATTCAATTCTATCACTTCGGTACCATTGGCTAATTCTGTAGTTATGGCATAATAGAAACTACCATTCACACCTGGTTCCACTTGATATACAGCCGAATGACTGCCATCTGGCTTGCTACCTAGACAATTCAAAGGATTGGGAATATCGATTTGATCACAGGCATCAACCGAAGCAATTGGCGTCATTCCCTGAATCATACTTTCATTCATCGGTTGACTGTGGCGATATACGTGAAAAGTCGCATCCCAGAGATCTTCAGCGTAGTTTGCATCATCAATACTGCGCCAAGTGATTGAGGTTGATTCAGAATTCGAATCATAGGTTGCTTCGATGTCCTGTGCCTGCAAAGCCCAATCTTCACCAACGTCCGGAAGAGCCGCACTTACACTGCCAAAATGGAGTATTGGAAGCAGCAATAACAGCACTAACATCGTGCTGATTAAGCGGCAGCGTGACAGGTCGCGCATCTCATCCCCCGCGATGGGTGTAATTGTCGCGGTTATGAGCATGACGCCAAAGGCGTCCTTGAGCAAGGGATTGTTCTAACCCCCCAATTCCTGCAAAACGGCTATTTTGTGAGAATGTCGTCGCCATCATTCTTATTTGCACATCCTCACAATTAAGACTTAGCAATCTCGGTAATTTTTTTCATTCTTCAGAATCTAGCACTTTTTGCTCTAAAGGATCGCTCAAATCCATCTCAGTAATGCGTTTTCGTGCTTGAACGAAACGCTTGAAGAAAGTCCAAGCGCCACCAATTCCGGAAATCAGTAAAATTGCAGACATGGGATTCAATGCAACGTGACCAAGAGGTTCTGGCAGATGCCCCCAATCTCCCCAACCAAAGAACACATGAATTGCGGCTAAAATTAAGCCGATTCCTGTGACTGCAAGCCTATCCGCTCTACTGAAACCACCATAATCCCTCGAACCTGTGACCGCTTGAGCCTGCGTTCCAAGATATGAGCCAAACATTGTCAACATCGCTGCGGCCCAAGCAAGGGTAGCGGATCCAACCCAAGCCATGTTGTATCCGATGGCCACCATCCACGTGATATCCAATACTCTATCGAGAGTGTGATCAAGATAATCCCCCCAACGACTGACCCTTCCTGTCTGCCTAGCCAGCGTACCATCGAAGCCATCGAGTATTGATGCAATACCCAACAACGCGGCTGCACCTAACAACATAATGCCGCCAATTGTATCCTTACCTGCCAATAGCATAAACAATGCAGCAGCCAATCCCACAGGTAATGTCATCCAAGTTATTGCCAAAGGAGACATCCAAGAAAGACGCTTGGCCATAGGGATGGTTACCTTTTCAGACAAGGCCCTTAGATTCTGTAATGCCATGCACTCACTGTGCCACGCTGTCGCCATCTACTGTTGACCCTTACGGCTGTATTCACTCCTCAGATGCCATTTCATCAAGCCAATCAATGACTTCGTCGAAAGAAATTGACTTGCATCCTCCATCGAACCACTGAACGACGGACTGCGCGCATTCTTCTGGACTGGAGGAGCCACTATCTCGTTCGAGTACTGGTACCTTGAGTTCCTGCATCTCCAACCAAGGTCCAGACAACATTTCATACTCCACATTGTCTCTGATTTTCTCCTCAGAATATTCCCGCAAATGCAGCCTTGCATCTATGACCAAAGGATGAGCCCGTAACACCACTACTGCATCGACAGGTAACAAGTGCGAAAGGTGGCCATCGATCACCAAACTCTTCGATGGAGGGGATTTCCATGACTCCTGTAGCCTTGCTGCCATCTCATCGATGTCGATCTCTCGGCATCCATCTTCACCGACTTCTGACAGCAAATTCATTTCCTCGGCTAACCCCTCAAGGCTCATTATCTCAAAATATTCAGCCAACTCTTGAGCGAGCCTAGACTTACCGCTCCCAGGCGTTCCGGACAAGGCGATACGCATCGCTACTTGTGCCGAGTCGGAGGGCTGCATCATGCTGCGCAGATGATTCTGCTTGAATAGCATGTGGACCGAAGTCGGACGCAATGCCAACGCCTTCATGTGCAATCACGTCGCGGAAAGAACGAGGCTGACCATGTTCGGGATGAGCGACCCCGCAACCGTGTTGACTCAAATGCGCAGATATGCATCTGAGGCAAGATTTGAGATGGCTGAAGTGATGGCTAGTGAATTGACTCAAAGGATGATTGCTGACAAGGACCGCGATTTGGTCAAACAAGATTTGTTAGTTCAAGGATTGAGGGATTTGGCGAATATCCTTGAAATCAGAGGTAAAGAAAAGGCTGAGAAGTTGAAATTGTCACTGAAAGCCAGTAAGGAATTGGCAAAACAACGTTCCAAACTTGCGAAGATGCACCTTGAAGCGTCTGATAGGGAAAGTGCACAAACAGTTTCGGCAAATCGTCCAGATGATGAAGTCCAAGCGGGAAGAGTTCTGACTCTACTGCGCAAGAAGGGGGCGGCGATGAAGAGATTCGCAAAAGCGAACAAAATGCTGCCAAATCACATCGAGGCCTGCACTGAAGCAGTACATACTGAATTCAGCATCAGTGGCAATCTAAAGAAAGGTG
The DNA here is from genome assembly GCA_002505935.1 of Euryarchaeota archaeon UBA226. Lineage (GTDB taxonomy): Archaea > Thermoplasmatota > Poseidoniia > Poseidoniales > Poseidoniaceae > UBA226. Next base: position 4,411 of record DAWL01000023.1, read on the forward strand.
CCAAAGTGGTTCAAAGGCTTGTATCTGCAATAACTGCGGCTGGAACCGTGAATCGTTCTGGGAACAGTTTCCTATTGCTTGCAGATAAACAACGACCTGCAGATGTTTCAGTCCTGATCGAGAAAATGCAACCATGGTGTCAATCTACAGCGGGACTGGCAGAAGTCCAGAGAACAGCGCTACAGAATATTGTAAACAACCTACAATCTCAAATTCAGCGTATTGAATCAGGAGAGCAAGCCGCCAATGCTGCACTCTCAGCCGCAGTAGACAAATTGAATCCTACAATGGACTACCATACCTTCTCCGGTTCGTGAGTCAGAGTAGCGAGGGATGGATTTGAACCATCGATCTCCGGGTTATGAGCCCGACGGGATATCCAGACTACCCCACCTCGCTGGAGCCAGCGGCTCGGTTCCCATACTTGAATCAGTTGGGGGCGCATGAAGAAGTGCTGAATCAATTGATTAAATTCAATTTTCATGGTTGGGTTCATACTACATGTCCCTCTGCGTCACCCCATGGTGAACAAGTTGACAAAGAAGCCATTCCTTCTCGGCGTCGTCGCCGTTCTGTTGTTCGCACCCCTCTCAGGATGCCTTGGAGATGACGGAAATGGAGAAGAAAATGAAGGGCCAATAGATCTCGTGGTGTACTATGAAAACACCTTTGCAACAATTGAGGAGATTCACAACAATGGACAAATGATTTCGAGAGACGGGGCGGAATTTAGTTTTGATTTTCGAGAGACTCGTTCTGACGATGGGGATATTGTAACCTTCAGTTTTGACCCAGGGGATGGTACCGATCCAGTTTCCATTGACGCTGCTGAAGAATCGATACTAATCTATGAATATCTGAGCCATGGAATCTTCACAGGTGTATTATCAGCAGAAGATGAAGATAACAACACAGCCAGTATGAAAGTGACTCTCAGAGCAGAATACCATCTATCTGATACTCAGCCTGAGACTTTCGAACCAGATGACACATCATTCGATTTGACTCCAGATGATGATAGTCTTGAACTACCTGCGCAAATGCGCTTAATTTCCACTGTAGATAATACAAATACTGCAATTTTTGGGGACGCTGTGACTGTAACTTGGAGTTTAAAGGATTCAAGTGGAACCGAAATAGCGAGCAAAACTGAACCAGGCGTACAAGATGGGCAAAGTGTTACATGGGAGCATCAACAAGTTATTCCAGATCCAGGAATGTGGACACTGGAAATTACTATCGAAGTTCCAAGTGGAAACGATGAAGCGGTTGATGTGCAGTCAGATCTATGGACATTGTATGAAGAAGATGAGTCAGATCCAAACCCAGAGCCTCCAATTTCACCATAAACTGATAGTGAACTGAAAGTGAAGAATGAAGGACTGAAAGGTCCAGCCACGTACTGTACACATTCAGTTTTGGCAGCACCCTGCTGCTTCTACTCATATAGGTTGGATTAACAGGACATTGCACAAGAGGAGATGGAAACATGGCAAGCAAGAGTAAATCAAAGAGTACAGATAAGGTCGCTGAAGAAGCAGCCGATGAAGTGGCGGAAGAGGCGATACCGGTGACGGAAGAAGTTGAAGCAACTATCGAAGACCTACCAGGAGTTGGGCCCGCGACTGCAGAAAAGTTACGCGATGCGGGCTTCGAAGAATTGTTGGCAATCGCGGTAATGACCCCTTCAGCATTGGCTGAAGCAGCAGAACTGGGTGAAGCGGTAGCTGGCAAGATCATAATGTCAGCCAAGAAAATGGCAAACATAGGCGGATTCGTAAGCGGAGATGCACTACTGGAGAGGCGCAGAGAAGTGATGAAACTATCCAGTAAAGTACAGTCAATAGACGACCTGCTCGGTGGAGGTTTCGAGACCCAGGCGCTGGTCGAAGTCTACGGAGAATTCGGCTCAGGCAAAACCCAAATTGGACATCAATTAGCGGTTAATTGCACCCTACCTATATCCGAAGGTGGATTGGATGGCGACGTATTCTACATCGATACGGAAGATACTTTCAGGCCTGAGAGAATTACTCAGATGGCTAGAGGACATGGTTTAGATCCAGAGCAAGTTCTGAAGAGAATTCACGTAGCCCGAGCCTACAACTCTGCTCACCAG
>DAWL01000023.1:6709-7378 GCA_002505935.1 Euryarchaeota archaeon UBA226
AAGGTGGATTAGATGGCGACGTATTCTACATCGATACGGAAGATACTTTCAGGCCTGAGAGAATTACTCAGATGGCTAGAGGACATGGTTTAGATCCTGAGCAAGTTCTGAAGAGAATTCACGTAGCCCGAGCCTACAACTCTGCTCACCAGATGTTGTTGGTCGATGAAATCAAGCGTATGTCCTCTGGACTGAATGTCAAGATGATTATCGTCGATTCATTGACCAGTCATTTCCGTGCTGAATACATTGGACGCGGCATGTTGGCTAATCGTCAGCAGAAGCTAAACAAGCACCTAAAGGAATTGAAGCAACAAGCTGATGTCAACAATGCTCTAGTGCTTGTGACCAATCAAGTACACAGCAAGCCCGATGCAATGTGGGGCGACCCCACAAAGCCGATCGGAGGACACGTGTTAGCACACGCCAGCACCTTCAGACTATACTTGCGCAAAGCCAAAGGTGGACGCAGAATCGCTCGTTTGGTTGACTCACCCAACCTACCTGATGGGGAATGTATCTACCAGGTCACACAAGATGGTCTGCGCGACTGAGATTCAACAGAATTTGGCTACTCAGTAGTCATATTGTTGGCAAGATGAACACCACTTCCACATCTGGCCTTCATGTTCGACTTCCTGAGTGGTCCCACCACAGCGGGTGCAGACG
>DAWL01000191.1 GCA_002505935.1 Euryarchaeota archaeon UBA226
TTTGTCAGTACTTCATTTTCTAGAACACATACTGCTCGCATCACTCCTCCGTGATGCTTTTTGTCATGTTGGTTATCTCCAACTAACCCTTCCTTGTTAATCTGCACAGAATCAACTGGAACTTTGGGAACCCCACCATTAGAGATGAATATGCCCAATAACTCTCCCATAATTGGGGCATAGTGTGGTCCTGAATAGAGTTAATGAATCAACACGATGGTATTCAAGCGTCTGCTGATTCTGATTCGTCATCGTCTGTTGACTCAGCCTCGCTAGTAGCAAATGATTCATCCTTGCTAGCATTGACAAAGTGAATTACTACCAAGGCTAGACCTCCGATGTAGAGTAGTAGTGCAACATAATCGAAACTTGTGTCAAAGTTAGTCCACCAAGACATGTATGCTTGATTCTCAACGATGGCACTCTCCATGTCTGCAGCATCATCATCTTCGATTTCAGAAGACTGTACGATTTGGAATACAGGTTGTAGATCCTGCATGGTTGGAGTGGATGCTAAATCAACACCAGTGCGTGTATCGAGGTAGAATGTTGAGGTTGAGGAACCAGAGATTATCAGTCCTGAGAGGTCTTCTGATTGCAATGAGATCTCACTACCAAAGTAGACTGGTAAGGCGGGAGTCATAGCATCGAGTAGCGTGTAACTCTTGATCAGTTTCGCAGTTATTGGCCGCGTGGTTGGGTCTACAGTTGCTGAACATTCATCTACAGGGATGCCCTTGACTTCCGCTGTTCCATCGCAAGTGACATCGGCTATTGCATATCCTCCTGCGTTGACTTTGTCGCCGCTTCCGGTAAGGAATCCACCTGTGGTTCCATCCAGAGTTTCAACGCCGATGAGGCCAAATGTTGCTACAGCCATTGTGGAGTTATGCCAAGAGAGTTCGTTCGAGCCATCCTCAGAAACGGCCTCTCCCTTCTCGCAATCGGCATTGTGTCCAGTGCAAATGGTGTATACACTCGCAGGTCCAGTAGATACTCCACCTGATCCGTAATACGTTTCATTGGTCTCTAATTTCGCCCACCCCGCAGATGGTGCAGTTGGGTCATCAGCAACCATTGCGCTGACCGGGTCATACCAGCCGTAGAGCCAGTTGTTGAGTGGCATGGTCATGTAAGGCCCACTGCTCTCTAGACTGAGAAGGTAGCCAGGGACGAATTCGCCATAGATGGCATTCATCATCAGATAGCGCATTGCATCTGCAGCATTTGTGTCTATTCCGTATAGTGCGGCAATGGTCTGATTGTTCCATGGTATGGGTTCTCCGGCACTCATTGTGGTGAAATTGATTGGCGGAGTCATTCCTGTAAGTTCACCGTAAAGGAATACTGTTGCTCCGGTGCTGGTGGTCAAACCTAGGCCTCCGTAGAGAACATTTCCAGATTGCGCTTCACTCAATTCCACTGCAGGTGCAGCAGCCGTGAATGGTGGAGTTCCCCACGCTCCATCCATGTTCAAACTGTTCGCGAGGTATCCCCCATTCACCGGGTCCTCTGCTCCAAAACTGATGTTGACGAATTGTTCTGCGCTCAAGGTGCCAGTTCCTCCAAGCAGAATCAACGGTAGGGATGAGGCACTTGTAAGCCAGCCCAAAACCCATGCTTCGATTGCTGCGTATTGTGATTCGCTCAAACCATAGGTCGTCATTGCAGTCGTATCATTCATCTCAGTAAAGGCTACGATTCCGAATGCAGTTCTGTCCTCATTGGTTGCTAGAAGACCAGTTGGAGTGGTAGTATCCTGTCCAGCGAATAACAGATTCATTGCTACGTTATTGTCGATTTCGATTCCAAGGAGATTCTTGATTCTTGTAGATGCATTTACAGCTTCAGCATCTGCGTACCAACCATCATCTCCACCACCGTGTATTGTAGAGAACGTTCCTCCAATTCCGTAACAGATTGCCCAATCATTGGCAATGGTTGCGTTGACATCAGGGGTCGTTTCATCAGCCATGGCTGTGAATTGCCAGATGTGTGCGCGTTGCATGGTCCCTATATTGGCAAAGCCATTGGCTGCATCAGCCATTACTTCAGCATAGGTTGCAGTAGGATATGCGTCGCAATGACCCGCCAAAAGGAGGACTCCTTGCATACTTGTTAGGGAAGCATCCTCGCCGGTTGGCATGACTGCCGAATCAAAGGCATAAGTCAGATTTGATATTGATTGATTACCATAGAAAGTGACCGCACCTTCTGCTGCCTGTAATCCTTGAATGGCCTGAGTATAAGTTATGGTTTCACCCATTCCTGTCATATTGTTCATTCCTGAACCATTGATCAATGCAAAGTATGCATCATAAGCATCGTACCAACCCGTTCCAATCCCGATTGAAGCGGTAGTTGCATTAACTGCTGCACCTCCAGTCAATGCACCTGCTTGTATTCCTCCGTACGATGTAGCCAGTCCGTCAGCAGTAGCCTTACCAGCGGAGAAACTCTCCATCTGAGTGCCCATTACAGAAGCAGCAAATCCTGCCTTGGTCAAATCCATGATTCCATTGATGGCCAGAGAAGTTGCTCCGACGACCTGAGGTTGGAATGGAATGTTCAACTGTGTAATCTCGGTGTTACAATCATTAGGAGAATCAGCAGAACAGGTGTAAACCTTTGATTCATCATAGGTTAGCGTACCTGCTGACTTGTCGAAATCGATGATATTGCGTGTAACTTCAATATCGTAGACGAATGGTCCAAGTTTTTCGTAAACAGGATCACTCCCCGTCATAACCTCGCCTGCATTAGTCAGATTCCATGCATAGTATGACCTTTCGGAGGTTGAAGATGCCCAGTCTGCATTCGCTTTAGTACAATCTTCGTTATCACAGGCTGAATCGTGCGGATATGTCTCAAAATTATCATCCACTGCACCTTCAACCATACTTGTCGCAATTGGGGAAAGGACGACTAGATTTAGTAAAATCATAACCGCTCCCGCTATCAGTTTTTCATTTGCCATTGGTATTCACCGGATGA
>DAWL01000036.1 GCA_002505935.1 Euryarchaeota archaeon UBA226
GGCGAAAGAGACATGACTGACAAGGTCACTCTGAATTATCTACTCATCTATGCAATAGCAGTTCCTTACTATCTCTTCTTCAATGTTGAAGTCACTAGTTCATGGATTCCGGGGATGGATGCTCTACTCTATCACGATGGTTGGTATGCTGAATTCTACGCTACTCACGACCCTCTTGATAATGCGGTTCCCTCCTTGCACATTGCTATTCCATTCGGCATCATCCTGCTCAACTGGTTACATGTCAGAGAACGCGGTATGAAAATGAAGGAATGGGCTCACTATCGCTATCATGTGTTCATTGTTGCAAATACAATACTATTCGCGTTCACAATCCTATATCTTGGAATCCACTGGTTGGTTGACATTCCATTGGGGATGGCAGTAGGTGCTATCGGAGCATTGTTCATTCATCATGTTCAACCTAGAATGCGCAATGACCACGGTAAGATGTTTGAAGGGGTCGATCGCAAGAAAGTGATGCGCCACGTTCTGGTAGAAGGATGCGTTGGGTTACTTCTATTGGTTGGAATCTTTGGAGCAGTTGCCTATCAAGAAGCAGAAGTGGACGATAGAGTTTCATTCCGACTTGGAGAAGGAGACACCACCTATGAGATAATTCAGAAAATGGATTACGGTGAAACTATCGAAGTTGAAGTTAGTAACGTCGGTCAAGAAGGAGTTCTGCATGTAACCGCTATGCAGTTACAAGCCAGTCTTGATGCGATGAAAGGTGACGGTATAGATTGGCAGATGCTGGTTGACGAAGCAGGCGGAGAATTATTGTTGGAACCTGGAGAGAGTGAAACTTTGATCCTCAATAGATCAAGTATCTGGCACTTGGTCTTCATACACAATCCTGTTGATTCTGGAGCAGAAGTGATTGAGGTCAAGATTGTAAATCACTATCCTGATGATTCGATGTTCAGAGCCTTCCTGCTTTCCTTACCGTCATTATGGATGACTGGTTTTGTCATTCATCGGTTGGTGCGCTTGAAGATGTCTGGCCAACCACTAATCTCTTCTCTTCCATCTTACAAATGGCGTGACAATGAATCGGAAGAATAGGGCACTCTAACTGAGAAACAAGCGACTCATTCAAAGATGGTCTGTTATGCCAAGGTTCCGTGGGCGCCGACGACGAGCAGACTCTAATCATCCCTGTCTTCCCTCTAGAGTTGACCCTTTTACCGGGTGAACCGCAGGTCTTACGCATCTACGAGCCGAGATACAAACAGATGCTCGATGATTGCTTATTGGACGAGGCACCGTTTGGCCTTTGCCTAATTGATCCATTCCATCCAATAACTGGTTGGGCAGGTCCACATTTAGTTGGAACAACGGCTAGAATCACCGAACATGAGGAGGTTGGTAGTAACCACATGATTGAGATTCAGGGTCAGAGAAGATTTCGTATCCTCAAATTGATTGAGCCTTCACTACCCCCAATGGATCCTGTTCAACACAGGGTATTTCCCGATTTAGAATCATTATTACAATTGGTTGATGACGAAGAAGAAGGTAGATTGTATATCAGAGCAGAAGTAGAATTCTTGTCGGAACCTCAAGGCACCTTGAAAGATGAACTGAAGTGCGAATTAGAGGAAGAATGGTTGTCATTCTTGGACATTCTAGGCAATCACAATGGCATGTCTAGCGAAATACTAGAGGAATGGAAGGGAGCCCAATTGACAACTGTGAACGACTGGGATGCAGCAGCGTTGTGGAGAATTGCTTCGGTCATGGTTATGGATGCCAATGACAAACAATCCTTGCTGGAAAGTGAAGACATCGATGAACTGGCTGGTGAATTATTGAATATCTTTCCTAGGTCCTGAGATCCATCGCCAACACTCCGGAAAGTGCGCCGACAACTAAACCCATTCCCCACCATACACCCAAGCGGAATGGTGGCAACTCATACCTTCCCCAGGATGCCGATGAGAAGAACCACAACAGCAGAAGCAAGAATGCTCCACAACCGCGCATACTGGAAATCAATGATGCAAAAACAATCATCGATAATCCTCCCATGATGAATTCGGTTAGAGAGAACTGTTTACCTTTGTATTGCCAAAATACCAACATGGCCAATGAACCAGTAACCGCTACACAGAACAGGGCTGCGTGCATATTCCAAATCGAATCGAGATACCCATCTAATCGCCAAGGGCTCGGCAAATGTTCTGAATCGATGAGCAATTGTGCAATCATACCCGTGACGGCACCGACCAGAGAAGGGATGACAACATGAGGAAGGGACTTCTTGGAGCGCTTCTCCAATTCGACCACACGCGATGCATCGACCTCTTCCATGGCTGACCCTCGGGTGATTAATTGATGAAATGAGTGGTATATACACCTGAGTCTGGCGTGACAGTCCTCAAGGACCAAGAGCCGATGAGCAGACCGAGACGCATGTCGAAGGGGGCAATAGTCGGAGCGGCATTAGCCCCACATCCGCCACATCTGGTGTACGCTGAGAACCCTGAACAGAACGAACCACATTCCGAAGGAGGATGGGAACAACTACGCTGGGGATATGAAAGATTGAGAGATAGTCTGAAAGATATCGAATACGATGTCATAGTACTCCTCTCACCTCATTGGCAGACCTATGTGGGAACTCATTTTCTCGGAGTTGAAAGATTCCAGAGTCTATCCGTTGACCCAATTTTCCCCAATCTATTCCGCTTCCATTATGACATGAATGTCGACGTGGAGTTATCCAAAGCCATTCACGATGTTGCTAAGGCAGATGGAATGTCTGTCAAGATGATGGAAAATCCTGACTTTAGGGTTGATTATGGAACAATAGTATCCTGTCACATGATTAGACCGGAATGGGACAAGCCAGTGGTCGCAATATCCAGCAACCGAAGCAGGCATTACTACTCTGTGGAAGTTATGCAGGAAATGATGATGCAACTCGGAGAGAGCACGCGCAAGGCTATCGAGGCTAGCGGAAAGCGTGCATTGATTATTGCCAGCAATTCGTTGTCGCATAGACATTTCACTACTGAATCTGAAGTTCCTGAAGACATGAGTAAGGAGCACATCACCAGTCACGCCATGCACCTATGGGATATGCGAATGATCGAATTGATGAAGTCCGGAAAAGCGCAAGAAGTGCTGGACATGATGCCTGAATTCGTAGAGCAATCGATAGCAGAAGCCGATGGAGGCGCTCTCACTTGGATGCTTTCCGCGCTAGAGATCCCAAATACCCCAGCAATTCTACATGGATATGGAACGATAATTGGAACTGGCAACGCCATAATGGAATGGAAAGTTGGAGGCGGAGACAGTGAGTGAAAGCGGCGTCATCAAATCCTTGGTTGTGCCGGCACATCCGCATCCATATCTCGTCCCTGAACAAAATGAAGGCTGGGGGCGATTGAGACAGGCATTCGATACCGCACGCGAAGAAATTGAGAATAGCGACGCTGACTTGTTGATTATTTATTCCACACTATGGCCATCGATTATCGGTCACCAAATACAGGCTGACCCGAATCCAGAATGGGTTTTTGTTGACCATGACTTCCACGATTTAGGTTCTATTCCGTACTCCCTAAAGATAGATTCAGAATTTGCAAACGCTTGGAATCAAGCAAACAAAGACCGTGGTCTACAAAGTCGAACGGTCGCCTATCATGGCTTTCCCATCGACGGTGGCTCTGTAGTCGCCCTGAAACTGCTCAATCCAGACAATCGGATTCCTGCAGTCATCTGTTCTTCAAACGTCTATGCTAACCGTAGTGAAACTACAGTTTTGGCGAAATCCTGTATTGATGCAAT
>DAWL01000196.1 GCA_002505935.1 Euryarchaeota archaeon UBA226
CTGAATTGTCAGAATTCACCACTGTGCTAACTGCAATGCACAAGTTAGAATGAGTCACTCTTCTTCTGTGTCAAGCGTGATTTGCCTAGTTGCAGGCATTTCGAGGTGACCAACTCTGAAACCTACGAGGCGTATGGGGCGATCAAAGTCACAATTGTGAGCAAAGAGTCTGTGGGCTAAGCGTCTGAACACGCTCTTTTCATCCATGGCTACTGGAATTGATCGATGATGAGTATGAGTTTCAAAGCCAGCATATCTGATTTTGACTTCGGCCATACGCGCGCTTATCCCCATCTCAGCCATACGTTCGAATACTCTGTCAATAAGTGTGTCCAAGCGTTGCAATACTAACTCAATATCTTTCTGATCACGATTGAAAGTGTGTTCCTTTCCGATGGATTTCCGACTACGTAGAGCGCTTACTTCACTGGATGTCTCTCCTTCAAAGACCCTGATAATCCAACGAGCAAACCGTTGCGAGGTTGCTCTAGCCAATGCTAATTCACCCATGGCATGTGCTTCATCCATATTTTCGATACCCCATTCCGCCAACCTTCTGGCTGAAGCAGGACCAATTCCGGGAACATCTCTGGTAGATCTGCCAGTAAAGAAGTCCATCACCTCTCCACTACGCACCATATGTATGCCCGCTGGTTTGTTGATTTCGCTCGACATCTTTGCGACAATACGAGTCGGGCCAATGCCAAAACTGGATGAAAGACCAAGAGTTTCTCTAATGTTATTCTGCAATTTGCGGGCCAGACTTAATGCTGCATCCCAATCTCCATTCACACGTTCGCTGATATCGAGATAGGCTTCATCGACACTTGCCTTCTCAAAACGGTCAGCCTCTTGCTTGAGGATGTCCATGACCTTGCGACTAGCGCGCCGATACAAACCACGCGTACTACGCATGTATATCCCCGGACCAACTGGTGAACCAGGGCACCGCCGCCAAGCCTCGGAAATGGGCATTGCTGAGCGTATTCCAAACTCGCGGGCAGCATAATTGCAGGTTGATACTATACCGCGACCCCGCCCATTCTGTGGGTCGGAACCCAGTATCAGCGGTATTTTTTCATCAAGGTCGTGATGCAGAGTTTCGACCGCTGCGAAGAATGCGTCCATGTCGCAGTGGATGATAATCCTCTCATCCATGAGGCCAATCCGTTGACTGCCGTTATTGAGGATTGGCCTGAATCAGTACAGATAGTGTATGCAAACTTATTGATGACATAGAGCCCTATTCATACCACGCACTAATCTCGTTCAAATTTTTACGCTTTAAGTCAGGAACCATGGCATCTTCTGCTGGATATCCTACAGGCATCAACAACAGGGCTGATTCGTGCTCGGGACGTTGTAGGAGTTCTCTGAGGAAGCCCATTGGAGAAGGTGTGTGTGTTAATGTGCAGAGCCCCATGCGGTGTAATGCTACGATAAACATCCCTGCTGCTATACCAACAGATTCAGTCGCGTAATACGTAGGCCCCCATTCTCCATTGTCTCTCAATCGTTTGTTCTGTTTGAACAGCACCACTGTCCATGGTGCTGTGGTAATGTGTTCCTTGACGTGATCGGTACCTAGTGGTCGTAACAATTCCGCCCATGCCTCGGGCATCCTCTCTTCGTAGGTTCTTCTCTCCTCGGCTTCGGCCGCTTCTCTGATGCGCTGCTTCAATTCCTGATTTGATATGACTGCGAATGTCCAGGGCTGTAGGTGTGCGCCACTTGGGGCGGTACTGGCGCACTGGATGGCTAATTCAAGCAATTCTTTTGGCACGGGTTTACTGGAGAAATGCCTAGTTGTTCTTCTTGTTTCCATTTCGACAAGGCACTGTTTTGCTATTGCTAACATCTGTGATTCTTCCATCGGGTTATATTCGAGAGGGATGAAGCCGTTCATGCCTCGCCGAGGGAGTATTGGAGAAGAACACTTTCACTTTCGGAATGCACTGTGGGGCAAAACAAGGTGGACTCTCTTTTTCGGGATTAATCCTATGCCCCAAAGGAAGATGACTTGGAAAGGTCGAATTGAGCAAAGAATTGAGTCGCTACTCCCCTACCGGAGAGTCTTGAGCGATAGCGACGAAACATGTTTTGACCAAATGATGCAGGCTGCTCGGCAGCGCCGTTCATCTTCTGCTATGTTATTGTGTGAAGAACCACTCAATGTTATGCTTCTGTCGATGTTATTGGAATCATATCAAAGGATTGAATCATTGGAAAGACGTTTGGCCGAATTACGCCTCATTCTTTGTCGAGAATCTCTCGATTGACCTGAGTCTCCACCAATTCCCCGCGCAAGGCTGCATCTACAGCATTAGCGATATCGTGCCCTACGCGAACTTGTGCTTCAAGAGTAGCAGCACCAATGTGAGGCGTGCCATGGAAGGAGGGATGTTTCAGAAGTGGATGGTCTGGATTGACTGGCTCTATTTCAAAGACGTCGAGTGCGGCTGATGCTAAAATATTGGATTGCAATGCTCTGAAAACAGCATCTTCATCGACGATGCCACCACGCGCACAATTTACCAGATGATTGCCGCAAGAAACTCCATCTGCTCCCCTATTTGGCATCAAAGAAAGGCGTTTTTCATTGACCAGGTGGTAGGTCTCTTCACTGAGGTTGCAATGCACGGAGATGTGAGTGCACATACGAAACAGATCGTCGATATCATCGTGCATTCTGGCACCTAGTTTCAATCCAACTTTGCCTGGAAGATATGGGTCGTATGCATGTATCTCCATTCCCAAAACTTTGGCAACTTTTGCAACTTTCTGAGCGATTCTACCAAAACCGATGAGGCCTAGTGCTTTACCAGCGAGTTCTGTACCTACCATCTCTTTCTTTTGCCATTTACCCTTTCGCAGGCCACGGTCGCATTCAGCCAATTTTCGAGTTGAGGCAAGAAGGTGCCCTATAGTCAATTCAACGACGCTTTGGGTTGATGCTAATGGAGCGTTTACCACAACGATATCCTTTGCATTTGCAGCCTCGATGTCGATATTATCTATGCCAACTCCTGCTCTGCCTATGACCTTCAAGCCCTCTGTGGCTTCGATTACTGATGCTGTCAATTTGGTTGCTGATCTTACAATAATGGCATCAAAGCCAGTAAGTGCGCCACCTTGCAGTTCGTCAGCAGAAATGTGCTCTTCTACAACTTCATGTCCTGATTCAACAAGTTTCGCCACCGCTGCTTTTGCAAGTCCATCTGTAACTGCAATCCTGCCCATGATGCTTTGTTGTGGCTTGGGGTGGATGAACCTTGTCTTGAGCAGATATCATCATTCAGGTCCAATATCCTCATCACGTACCTCTCTCAGCGCCTCTTATGCAGGACGTTGATGTTGGCTCCTTGTTGTGGGCCATCGGCATCCTTGCGCTACCTTTGTTCATGGCAATTCCGGCTAGATTTGTGTGGCATAGATGGGTGGCTCATACTTTGGGGCAGCAGGAATACCGTGCTAAGGTCAAATCAGTTCTTGATGGGGGTAATTCACTGATTCAACATCGCGAGGAATTGGATAACCATGCCCGCAAGAGAAACCTCGATTACAAGCAAGTTGAAAGAATTGAGACCGATGTATTATTCCCACTAGGATTGCATCATTTCATTCTGTTTCCCGCATTAGTGATAATCTTGGCAGTAATCATTCCAGCATTACCGTTGTTTCTTTTAGCAATACCAATGATGTATCTGGTAGAGTGGATTCTAATCGAACGCAAGGTCTTGGTTTATGCACTGAAATTCCTACAAGATTGGACAAAGTGGGGCATAATCCACATCCCTCAAGCGCATTCTAATCATGACAAGTTGCATCAGGGTTTGGTCTCCTTTCATCGGATGCCCCGTTCGGTATTCCTAGGCCTATTTGCTTGGCTCATTGTCCATTGGACCTTGCGTGCTGATACACTTTGGATCGAGTTGCTGATTTCAGGCGTAATCTATCTGGTCATGCTTTCAGTATTGGAGGTAATTTCCAATGCCATTGCTGCCGAACTAGTTTTTGCCGATGCATCACGCTCTAGTTTGATTCAAGTTGAAGCATGGGCAGAATCGTACATCAACCCGCTTGTAGGTGTTGGTCTACTGTTTCTCTTGGGTAGAGATTTGATGGCAGAGGCTCGCGATGGAAATCCGATTCTATTCGCTCTGACCGTATTGTTGGTTCTCTATTCTGTCACCTTTGTTGGAGCAGGAGCTCAACTTGTTTACAGTAAGTCGAGGGGGGCAGGTGCCCGTAATGCATTTGCAAAGCAGGTTGTTGAGGTCTTAGATCCTAATTCTTATTCTTTCACTCGGAAAAATGATATTCTTAAGTTACAAAAAAATGGCAAGATGAGCGAGCATCTAGACGGTACTGCAATAATTACTGAAAGAGATCGGGTGTCATTTGAAATGATTGATTCATTACCTAGTCG
>DAWL01000077.1:0-402 GCA_002505935.1 Euryarchaeota archaeon UBA226
GTTCGAGGAAGAGAAAGATAGCCGCGGTTTCATGGAAATTGTTTCCAGCGTAAAGACTGCATTCTCTCTTCGTTCAACTCAATTGGGAATAGTGCTCAGTCTGGTGATGTCGATATCTTTCTTCCTTATTCCAGTATTACCTTTGTTGTTCATCAGGGAACTAGACTGGGATGAGGCGAGGTTCAATCAGACCAAGGGTGGCCTGATTCTTGTGGTTACCATGTTGGGATATCTTGTCGGTGGCCAACTTGGGAAGCGTTTTGGTGGTAAGTCGATGATTATCTATTCTGCACTTGCAACAGCCCTAGTAACTATCTTGTGGGGAATAACTGAGTCAATGTGGAGTAGCGGTTTCTACATGGTTTCAATATGGTCCTTGCGAACTTTTGGTTGGTCGATAGT
>DAWL01000077.1:779-2862 GCA_002505935.1 Euryarchaeota archaeon UBA226
ACTCAATTCACTGCCTACATGGCGATGATGAATCTTTCAGCAATAATAGGCTATCAGTTGACCGGCCCTATAGCAAGTCGTTTCGATTATCCAACGTTGTTCTTGATCGCTGCGCTACTCGAAACGGTAGTCATCTTAGCGGCGCTGTTTATCGATCCAGATGAAACAAGACGTACTTTAGAAAAAGCATAAAAATTGTAGTCATTGGATAATTTGAATATTGGTGATTCACTTGGCATTAGACAAGGGGAAAATAGGCAAGAAAATGATTCATTACGCAGCTATGATGGCGGTAATTTCATTGATTGCAGCAGCATTAGTGATGATGTATTCCACCCAATATGAAACTGTTGATGCAACCCCATTAGAAGCAGGGGATGAACCCTCATATTCAACAGAAGAGGAATGCGCTAAAAAGAACAACAAAGGTGCTTGTATGTCTCAGAGGACCATACATATTTGCATGATTGAAGTCAAATATTCATTCACTGTAGATAATACTGATTACACTGGGGAAAGTAGTGCGGATATTGCAGAAGAAGTAGAGGTAAACAGCAATAGTGAGTGTCTTGAAAAGGGTTCGCAGTGGAGAGAAGATTTTCTCAATAGTACTACATTGAAGGTCTATTACAACCCAAGCGAACCTTCCGACAATCATTACATGCAACCAGCAACACCTGGAGAAAATGCTCTGATGTGGGGAGGAGGGGGATTGTTAGTTGCATTGATCTTATTCTTCGTGGGCAGAGATATGGTGGCAAAGAGTGGCGAAGAAGGACAAGGCGACTCTGAAATCCAGAGTGTAGAACATTCAGAAAGTAACCTTGAAGTTTCAGGAGAACAAGATTCTGAAGAAGCAAAACTTGAGTGAATCAATTTCACTTGTTGAAACGAAGTAATACCTTGCCGACGTTCTTTGCATCGTGTATATGCTGGTGGGCCTTTGCTACATCTTTAGCATCGAAGACTGAATCAATGACGGGTTTGAGATGGCCTTGGGCATATCCTTCCATGATTCTGCGCAATTGTTGGGCCATTATCTCCTCATTCTTCCAGGTACCCATGTGTACGCCGAATACGCCTCGATTTCTGGTCATCAGTTTCAGGGCATCGAACTTTGGGGTTTTTCTCAATGCTCGGAATGCTTTGAACAGCGAACGCTTGGCTGTTGGGGCAGCAGCGGATAATCCGTAGGTGTACAGTTTACCTCCTTCTGCAAGTACGGACAGACTTCTAGTCAGATTGTTTCCACCTATGGGGTCGAGAATGTGATCAACTCCTCTACCATCTGTGCCCTCCTTGATGATTGCAACAAAATCCTCGTTGTGTCTATCGATCGCTGAGCCACCGAGCGATTCGATGATTTCCCTCTTGGAACCTGAGGCTGTAGCCCAGACGCGTTCTATTCCTGCCCACCTGCAGAGTTGTAGTGCAGCGGTTCCAACTCCGCCCGCTCCACCATGGATGAGAACTGAATCTTCTTTCCTTAGATTTCCGAGATGGTGTAGCATGTGATGGGATGTCAGGTAAGTTACGGGCATTGCTGCTGCCTCATCAAGGCCCATTTCATCTGGTATTGCTATGACTCGCGATGTTTTGACTGCGACGTGACTGCATTGTCCACCGGTAGGCATTGCAGCAACTACTCTTTGTCCGATTTCGAATTCACCTCTCGTATTTTTGCTAACTGAATGGACCACGCCACTGACTTCGTATCCAGGGGTGAAGGGATATGGTGGTCTTGGTTGGTACAATCCCAAACGCATCAGAGTATCTGCAAAGTTGATTCCAGCATAGTGTACCTCAATGCAGATTTCACCTTCTTTGGGAGATGGAACCTCGATATCTTGTATCTCCAATACTGATGGTGCGCCCGCTTTGGTTATCGATACGCAATAGGCCATGCAACTCGCAAGTCGAGTGGCAATTCAATCCTTGCCTATAGCCAAGGTTGTGCCGCAACCAAGACAATTCCAATGAACATGTATGCCAGATACTTGAGGCTGGCCATGAAGGAATGGAATGCTTTTGGCATCCTTTGATTTTCATCGAGTTCCTCGTTTGGATCTATTGCGAAAACAGT
>DAWL01000010.1:0-1839 GCA_002505935.1 Euryarchaeota archaeon UBA226
AGTAGTGGGGTCACAAACAACCAGCACGTTTTCACCTCTGCGGATATCCATACATGTCTTGACCACCATCTTAGCGGCAGCACCCATTTTCTTCATTCTCTCTTCGGTTGAAAAATCATCATCTTCGAGAATAACTTCTTTCGGTTCTTCTTCGTGAAGACCTTCCAAAACGGCATCTTCGTCAGGGTCATCCACCTCAGGAGGCTTCTCCTGCTCACCCTTTTTGCGTCGGCCCACGATTCGACACATCGCCCTTCTCCTTCAACACTTTGCTCTTGGACTTGATTCAAGACCACTAGCCTCTTCGCCATAACATGGAAGCGGAACAGACCTATGCAGAGTTCATATCTAGAGTCAAAGATATCTACAGATTTAGAGGGATGCGTAGCCATTTGGGTTGGGACCAGCAAACGATGATGCCAGAAGCCGGAGCAGGGGCTAGAGCCTCGATGTTGGCTTGGCTTGCAGGTCAGGCGCATAACAGAGTGGTTGATGCCGAATTCGGAGAACTGCTATCGAATCTATGGCAAAGATTGGACTCATTATCCGAAGATCAAAGATGCAACGTTAGAGAGATGAAGAGAGAGAGGGACAAGGCGATTTTGCTTCCCGAGGAGCATGTGATTAAGGTCGCAGAGATGACTTCCAGTTCGCTTGAAGTTTGGAAAAAGGCGCGCGTCTCAAATGACTTCTCCATTTTTTCTTCAACATTAGAAGAATTAGTAGAACTCGCCAGACAGCGAATCTCCTTCCTTCAAAAGCCTGGACAGACTCCATATGATGTATTGTTAGATGATTATGAACATGGAATGGGAGTTGCTGATTATGATCCTCTATTCGAGGGGTTAAGGGAGAGGTTGGTGCCATTATTAGAGAAAATCATGGCCTCCAAGAAAGATTTGGAAGATATTGTGATTCCAGATTCTGCAGTTTTTGACGTTGAATCTCAAAGAGAACTTGGGCTACGCATTTCCGAACACTTCGGTTTTGATTTTTCAGCAGGGCGATTGGATGATGCAGCACATCCTTTCTGTTCAGGACTATGGACTGGAGATACTAGGATTACCACTCGGTATGATGTAAAAGATCCATTTTCTTGTATCGGTGCGGTCATGCATGAAACAGGACACGGACTGTATGAACAGGGCCTTCCTTCAGAGCATGCTTTCACTCCAAGAGGCGGAGCAATTTCTCTTGGAGTACATGAGAGCCAATCTAGGTTATGGGAGAATCAAGTCGGCCGGAGTAAGGCTTTCTGGGAAATGGCAGGGGATTGGTTCCGAGATGCATTTCCTGAAGGACCAGAATTTTCCGATGAAGAGTTGTATCGTCTAGTGAATAAGGCTGAACCGAGTTTCATCAGAGTCGAGGCTGACGAGATAACTTACAATCTCCACATCATGTTGAGATACGAAGTGGAAAAAGCACTGTTCAATGATAATCTTCCAGTTTCAAAGATACCTGAAATGTGGAATGATTTGTTTGAGCAATGGTTTGGAATTGAAGTTCCTGATGATTCTCAAGGTTGTCTACAAGATATTCATTGGTCGATGTTGGCCTTTGGCTACTTCCCAACCTATACATTGGGAAATTTGTATGCTGCGCAGTTAACTGAGAAAGTTTGTGAGGAACTAGATATGGGAATCGATTCAATCGTGGAATCGGGTAGAACCACAGAGATGTTGGATTGGTTACGCCGTGAAGTCCACATACAAGGGATGTTACTATCGCCGTCTGAGCTAATTGAGAGTGCTACGGGCAAGCCCCCCAGCCCAGAACCATTCCTCGATTATGTTGAGAGGAAATACGGATCTATTCACGGATTCTGATTCACTCGCC
>DAWL01000010.1:2176-3614 GCA_002505935.1 Euryarchaeota archaeon UBA226
CCGGAATCATCTCCGCCGTCGTCGCCACCAGTCAACTTTGCCTGTAGGTCGTTCAGCATGTTTGTCATGTCATCTACAGCGGTCCTCAGATCAAATGCTTCTCCATGTGCTCCACCTGCTCCAAGGCTCATTCCAAGAATGGCTCCTAGTGCACCTAGCATCATTACGACTAGCGGCCAAAACATACCTTCAATCGAGGTTTCAGCCATTCCTCCCCAAATTGCTCCGACAAGGAATACACCCAGTCCGCCTAACACTTGTCTCCATCCATCTCCTAACGTTTCTTCAATTCCCATGGTTTTCTCACCGTTACGATGGAGGATACTGACATGTTATAGGTATTACCTATAATCTATCAATTTACAATACGTTATTAAAATAAGCCACATACGCCAAAGTTTCCTTATTCAAACAGCAATGGACCACCAGTTCCACCTGCAGAAACCAGAATCTTTCCCTTTGGATCGGAGGAAATATCCCGCTTGAATACGGGAATACCAGCGATTACGGTAAGTACTGGCCAGCCGGAGAGTTCCATATCGTGAAATGGATTCCAACCTACTCTGCTCCAAGTGTTTTCGTCTCGAACTTTCATTTTGTTTTCCATGTCGACCAGAACGATATCTCCATCATACCCTTGCTCAAGTTTACCCTTGCCAACCATACGGTAACACTCTGCAACATTGCTAGACATCCATTGAACAACTTGTTCGATTGAACACTTGCCATTTGTTGCATGAGTCAACATTACTGGAAGTGAAGTTTCTACACCAGGCATTCCACTTGGTGCGCTGGGAAAGCCAGCATCTTTGGATTCAAGTGTATGAGGTGCATGATCGGTTGCTATGCAATTGATGGTCCCATCGTGTAACCTTTTCCACAAAATCTCCTTGTCCTTTTGATATCGAATTGGCGGATTCATCTTCAATCTAGTTCCAAGAACCTCAACATCCCTTTCATCAAATGTCAAGTGTTGCGGCAATACTTCCGTAGTAACATGTGCTTGGCCTTCTTTGCCGTAAAGAGAAGTCACCCCGCTCAACCAATCTGCTTCAATCCCAGATGTCAAGTGGAGAATATGTAGCCGATGGCCGCTATCCTTCGCATATTTCACGGCCCTTTTTGTTGCAATCAATGCAGTTTGGTCATCTCTCCATTCTGCATGAGCGGCCATGTCTGTACGCCCTTCAATATCCTTCATTCTTTCAATCATCCTCGCTTCATCTTCAGCATGAACAGCAATCAGTCCAGCAGTATTGTCGAAGATGGTCTTCAATGCATTTGATTCATTGACCAACAAATCACCGGTTGATGAACCCATGAATATCTTGATTCCACATATTCCGGGAATCACAATTGGTGAATCAGGGGTTCCAACCGCTTTTTGTAATTCTTCAACATTCGATTCAGTCGCTCCGATAAAGAATCCATAATTGGT
>DAWL01000114.1:0-3539 GCA_002505935.1 Euryarchaeota archaeon UBA226
ATTGGAACATGCTGTAACATAATATTGCAACTTGATTATCTGCGACATTGCTTCAAGATTGGTTGAGATTATGTAGCCAATCCTCCATCCAGTCATGGCAAAAGTCTTGGAAAAGGAATTGATCAACAATAACTGCTCATATCCAGTCCCCATGAAAGAGATATGTTCTCCTGCATAGACGATGCGGTCGTAGACCTCGTCGCTGATAATCCACAGGTCATGTCGACGAGCAAAATCTAGTAACTCATCACGCTGCTCTGCGGTCAAAGTCGCACCGGTAGGATTGCTAGGGAAATTGTAGAGGATAGCCTTTGTGTTTTCATCAACCAAATTCTCAAGGTCACTAATCTGGGGAACGAATTCATGTTCAAACAAGCATGGATAGAAGCGAGATTCACCGCCACATAGTGTGACATCAGGTCCATACAATGGGAAGTATGGTTCAGGAAGCAGAACATTATCCCCGGGGTTGACCAATGCCATGAAACAATTCAGCAAAGCATTGGTTCCACTCATAGTCATGCAGACATTATTTTCATCCATTTCCATTTGATAAGGAGCCCAAGATTCTGCTATTTTCTTGCGAAGTTCGGGAAGGCCCGCTGTAGTAGTATACTTGTTGTGGCCATCCTTCATCGCTTTGCACATGGCCTCTATGGCGACCTCCGGTGGTTGGAAATCCGGCTCTCCCAAACCGAATGAAATAACGTCATCACCCGCCATGTCAAACATCTTGCGTACGCCCGTAGGTTGTATGGCCAAAGCCCTATCCGAGTAGGCACGCATGCACAAGGGCAGGATGGATGAGAATATCAATACGACCCGCAAAATGCCTGTCAACTGCCAGAATCATCAACATCTATGATTTCAGCCTCAAGAGGAACTTCATCCTGTTCTTCGTCATTATTGAACGATTCTAGAGGCAGAGGAGAGGAGTTGTTCTCGCGTGCCTGTTTCACACTCGCGTACGCTCCAGCTACCAATACCAACAACAACAGTGCAGCAAAGAACAACAATTTCCCTATTCCACTATCGCTTGAATCTACAAGGCCTTTTCCTGTGCCTTGAACCATGTAAATTATCGGCAAGGAAGAACCATTGCCGCCCATCGCAATCACCTCAACGCTATGATTGGCAGCACTCAACATGTCAACATCGAGAACAACACTCCAGTTCACTGGCACCAAAGCACTAGAACCTGAGTCGTTGACCTCATAGGTCGCTTCTCTCCATTCTCCTCCATCAATTCGGTATTGAACTGAATCTACTGAACCTGAACGTGCCCAAACGATTCCTTCTGTTCGATGAACTGAACCATTCTGCTGAATCGAAGTCTTACGCATCTGTAGGTCTATGTCTAGAGTATCAAGGTCAGTATCGCTCTCATTTAGGAATATGGCCATCTCTACTGCAGCCAAAGCATCCACCATGCCCCAACCAAAATCACGATTCCAAACTGGATCTATTTCGGGTAAGGACGGAGCACCAGGCTGTTCTGCAGTGGCTCGCAAGATTTCTCTAAT
This sequence comes from Euryarchaeota archaeon UBA226, assembly GCA_002505935.1. GTDB lineage: Archaea > Thermoplasmatota > Poseidoniia > Poseidoniales > Poseidoniaceae > UBA226. Next base: position 1,524 of record DAWL01000114.1, read on the forward strand.
CTGTAATGGATCAAGGGCAGGATTGACTTCCCACATCAAAGCGATGACTCCGGTAACTGCAGGAGTTGCGTAAGAGGTTCCAGAACCGCGCCCAGTATATCCATTCTCAGATGCATCTCCTCCGAGGAAGTTGTTACAACTCCCGCTGGTAACGCATGCTTCGGCTTGAACAATATTTGTCCCAGGTGCAGATAGGTCTGGTTTCAATTCGTTGATTGGATTGTTATCGCCGTTGTCGCGCCTTGGTCCACGTGATGAATAACCCGCAATTTCATCATCGCTTCGATTAACTGTGTTCATATCATCAGTTGCACCGATAGTCATGGATAGAGAAGAGGAACCCATCCCAGATAGGCCGTCATTGTTAGGACCATCATTTCCAGCAGCCACACTTACCGCGATTCCTTCCAAGGTAGCCTCGTCGAGGATGCGAGAGTGCATGTCTTGACCATCACTTCCACCATTTTCATGGCTGGTAATTCCCCATGAAAGTGAGATGATATCGATGCCGTGTAAACTCTCATCGACACCTGGCCACGCGGTATCCTTGTTATCGATAATCCACTGCAAACCGTTCATTGCAGACTCATAGAATTCTTGAGATAGCAAATAATTCTCAAATGGCCCTGCGCCGGCATCAGTACCAATTCTGACATCGACCAAACTTGCATTCGGTGCGGACCCTTCGAAGCCCGTCTGCTCACCATTAGCATCTAGACCTGTAGCGGCAGCCATTCCCATACATGCTGTTCCATGTTGATTACCATCATCGGGGTCAAAGGAACCATCGGTTTCTCTGGAACCAAAGCCTGAAATTACGCAATTTGGATCTGTGTGCATGTAACATACTGCATCATAGCCAGCAACGAACTTCTGATTCAATCCAGGATGTTCATTATCAGTACCGGTATCAACCATGGCGATATTGATGCCTGCACCTCGCATAGGAGTATGGTTCCAGGCTGCCAAGGGATATTCAACACTAGGTTCAGCCTTGATGTTAGGAGTTTGAATATCGCCCCATAGAATGATTTGCCCATATCGCTCGACCATTACCACTCCATCGAGTCGAGACAACTCAAATACCGCATTAGAATCAATAATTCCTAGAAGAACTGCATCAACCGCTTCGATTACATCTCTAACTGCATAGCCCATGGATTCCAGTAATTCTACATCTGATTCGGTGACATCACGCGAATAAGATAGCCCAATACCAACCGGCTCGGAAAGGGTCTCAAGAGAGTCATGGATTCCATTTCGATTTTGATCCATCGAAGTTGTTTGCCACCAAGGAATCTCCGACTGAGCACGCGTATGTGGATAAGGTGAGGGGCTTCTTTCAGGCATGAACTCTGTCTGCCCAAGGGGGAGCAACTGAATGCCATCATCCATTCTGAAATAATCGGGAGGGGCCTCGTTACCGGAGGTAAATGCAGTGACTACGGGCGCTAACATGAGCCCAGCCAAAATCAAGGCCATCATACGGCGCATCGTATCCCCGAAAAGACTCGGCCGTTCGCACATCTTCAACCTTACAGTCGGCAATACTGTTCTCAGAAGGGGGTGCCATAGATTATAGAGAAGGGTGTGATGGGCGAAGCAATGTCCGGCGCGCAAGAATACTATGATGGCTTATTGACACAGGGTTACACTCCTGATCAAGCAAAGATGTACACACAGCAACATTTCCCTGGTTTTGAGCCAGCGGCACCTCAAGTTGCACCTATGGATCAATTCCAAGTTGACCAAACTCAAGTGCAAGAGGTTGCACAACAACATGGCGTAGACCCAACTCAACTTGCCGAGACAGCACGACACTTCGATGCAAACCAAGATGGTGTCCTGCAGCAATCCGAACTACAGGCAACAGCTCAGCAAATGGTTAGCACCACCGCTCCAGTAGCACCTGCCTCAGTCGCTCCGCCGGCTGCTGCTCCAATGGCTGCTGCTCCACCAGGAATGGCAGCACCTGCTGCTGCGCCTATGGGTGGAATGCCCGCACCGGGTATGGCT
>DAWL01000114.1:3851-3986 GCA_002505935.1 Euryarchaeota archaeon UBA226
CGGAATGGCTGCTCCAATGGGCGGGATGCCCGCACCAGGCATGGCTGCTCCAATGGGTGGTATGATGCCAATGCCAGCCGCATCAGGCGGCGGCGGTCCTCTAGGATATGTTGCAGTTGCATGTATTGTCCTAAC
>DAWL01000131.1 GCA_002505935.1 Euryarchaeota archaeon UBA226
AAGATATCGAGGAGGTCCACGTCGCAGATGAGTATGTTGTGGAAATCGATGCTGAATCTATTGAAGAATCGAGAATCGAGGATAGGGTCGAAGAGAGAATGCGTAGGCATGCCGAGATTCGTCAGCGCATAGAGGCTCGCCGCAGGGGTCAGATGGCTGAGGTGCGTGCTTCAACTGCGAGGATGTGGGATGAAGGACAGGACAGAGAAGATTTGGTAGAAATTCTATCTCAGGAGGGTCACGGTTTGAGTATTCTCGAAGAGCCGGATAGCGTTGCTCCTGGCCACCCTTATGGTGCAACCTATGTTCGCATAGATTCTGACAAAGTAATCAAGTTGCGTATCCCTCTCGATGAGGGATTCCGTAAGGCTAGCAAGGAAGAGGAACTTCCCGAAGGCCTCCCACTACCTGAAGGACTACCTTTGCCAATGCCTGGTGGATTACCGCTACCCCCGCCACCTTCAGTAGGTAGTCTTCCACCGCCACCAATGATGGAAAGTCAATCCAGATTGGCTGCATTGAGAGATGAAATCGATGAATGATATCAGCGGTTTTTCCATACCGCCTTCTCTCTTTCTAGAAATGCCTTGACACCGATTTCTTTGTCTTCGCTATCGAAGAGTTCTGCGAACGCTTCGGCTTCTAATGCGACGCCTTCATTCAGGGGCCTTTCTAGAGAAGACCTAACGACTTGTTTTGCAACTTTCAAGGTGTGAGCCGATTTACTGGCTATGTTTCTTGCCAGTTTCATGGTTGTTTCTTCAAGTTCTGAGGATTGACAAACGTGATTCACCAAGCCCAAAGCAACAGCCTCTTCGGCACCTACCATTTCTCCAGACATGACCATCTCGATGGCCTTTCCATAGCCAACTAAGCGAGCCAACCTTTGGGTTCCTCCACCACCGGGAATAAGCCCCAAGTTGATTTCTGGAGTTGCGAAGCGTGAGTCAACACTAGAGATTCTGATATCGCAGGATAGCGCTACTTCAAGTCCGCCACCCAATGCAAAGCCATCGATCATTGCAATACTTGGTTTGCTAAGGTTCCAGATTGCTTCCCAAGCATTGTTTGCGAAACTTTTGCGAATATCATCTGAACCTTTACCGAGGAATTCACTGATATCTGCTCCAGCCACGAATGATTTTGGTTTTGCACGCTTTCCTTCTGGAGGTGGGTTTGGTTCAGCACCTCTGAATATCAATAGTCGAACTCTGTCTTCCGACTCTACCCAAGCACAAGTTTGTTTGATGGCTGAATACACCTGTTGATTCAAGGCATTCAATTTGTCAGGTCTGTTGATAGTAGCAACCGCAAGGATACCAAGACTAGCATCTTCATCATCTACGGCTACTTCTTCGATGAGCAATTCATCGGTATCTGGTCTCTCCGCCATACAACCCCCATGGCTCATGAGTCCTCAATGCTTCGTTCAAGGCGACAGGTAATCATCTAAGACGAATGGCATAGTCGAGCGCACGGGGACGACATGGCCGAACAAGGAGGTAGAGAGTTACTGGTCAGCGCTGAAGACGTTGGCAAGCGATTCGGAGACTTCATCGCTTTGCACCCATTAAATGTCAAAGTCCATTCAGGAGAGTTCTTCGGTGTTTTTGGACCGAATGGTGCGGGTAAATCCACTTTCATCAAACTCCTTACTGGCCAACTCAAACCTTCAATTGGTGAAATTGAGGTGTTGGGAATAGACGCAATCAGAAAACCACAGGAGTTGAAGGCGAATATTGGGATAGTTCCTGAATCAGAATCACCACCTTCATACTTGACTCCGGTTGAATTTCTCGAATTCGTCGGAAGATTACGTGGTCTTGATGATCTTGACAAGAGAATCAATCATTGGATGGATTGGTTTGGAATTACAGACAAGAGAGATACGATGTGTAAGGACCTCTCTAAGGGTCAAAGACAAAAAGTCATGTTAGCCAGTGCTTTCATTCATGAACCAAGAATATTGTTTCTTGATGAACCATTTGCTAATCTTGATCCAATATACCAACGGAAGTGTAGGACTTGGTTATTGGACATGGTTGCTGACGGTGGTACCATTTTCATGTGTAGCCATGTGCTTGAAGTTGCAGAACGTCTGTGCACTAGATTGGCAATTATCGATCATGGTAAGGTACTGGCTTCTGGAAAGATTTCTGCTCTCAAACATTCTGATGAAGAGACTCTAGAGGATGTTTTCATCCGCTTAGTTGGCCATTCAATGGCCGAGGCACAGGGTTTAGCGGATGGAGAACTCGAGGAGGAGTGATCTTGTCCGAGGTTTTGAGTCGAGATTGGGATGAACGTAAGCCTACTTCGCTTTCTTTACAGCCTACCAGTCATGAGGGCCGCAGATATTCCCCCGCAACTCTAGCTTCTTCTTTTGGAATCACATTTCGGATGATGTTCAGGGAAGAATGGCGACAAAACATCGATTTTGCAAAGAAGCGCCACATTCTGTTGTTTCCTGCCTTGTTGGCTTTGGTTTCGATGGTAATGGTCGTTGGCATTCGCTTTCTAGTAGGAGAAGGTGTTGCAGACGTTGAGGGTTTGGAGGACCAACGCCGCGCTTTCACCTGGGATGAGTTGAAGTTCGCTCTCCACCTTCCTCTGTTCATGTTCTCCCTTGGAATGGGATCTTTTGCATTTCTTGGAAGAGTCATGGTTTCTCAGCGCGGCTCAGGTCTGAATTATCTACTCGCCTCACCCGCTTTACAACCGATCGAACAATCTACGAATCATTTTGCGTACTGGGTCAAGGAAGTCATCTACTACATTCTGTTGATTCTAATTCCAGTATCGAGCGGTATGGTGTTAGGCATAATGATGGAAGTTCTGTTCGACATAAGCACTCCTTTGGTTTGGTCTTCGATTCCAATCACTATGTTAGCGATGTCCTTGACCCTTGCTGAAGGACTAGCGCTGTCCTTTCTTGGGAGTGCATTGTGGACTAGGGGGCGCCCTTGGTCGAGAATCATCCCATTATTGGCAGTAATTTTGGGCGTTCTTATCTTGGGAGGTTGGTTGCGTTTTGATTGGCTTATCGTTGGATATTTTTTCCAGTTGGAACATTCCGTGTTGATTGCAATAGTCGGATTTACAGTTATTCCATTGCTTGCTTGGTTAGGTGCAATTTCGGTCTCTGATGATTTTGAACAACAAATTACCGAGCGTAAGGAATTGCTTAGTGGGGCGCATGCACGATTGGGCATTCTAGGTAAAGGGAATCTGCGATTATTAGTAGCAAAGGAGTTCGTGGATTTGATTCGTAGTGGTACTATCAAGAAGATGATTGTCTCGTATGCGGTACCTCTGTTGGTTCTATTGGCATTGGCTTGGTTAGTTGATTTCAC
>DAWL01000029.1 GCA_002505935.1 Euryarchaeota archaeon UBA226
AGCGCTTTTACAATTGGAACAAGAAATCTTGAGTGGTTCCGACCCGCAGACTGCTTGGATAGAGCCTCATGTTTGGATTCATCGAATTGAATCTCCAATCAGCACTTGGGAGTCTGCATTCGCCTCCAGAAACCGTTCGCTTAGCAATGCTAGCCAATGGGCAGATGTCATGCAGCCAATCATCGAACAGGGTTGGTGTGGCAATGAATCGACCGAAGAGGAACAGGCAGCCTTCGAATCATCCCTATTGCTGTTGCCTAGAGATACCAATTTAGGAATCGCCTGTCCTTCTTTCCCTGGCGCCTCTGCTTCTCAAGCACCGGCGGCTGACGAAATGCTGTGGATAATGTGGATGGATTCACATTCTGAAGATTCAGACCTGCATACGGTTTTGGCATGGACTGATAGACTCAGCGAAAATACGGAATTCGAAGTTTCGGCAATTGGCGCTAAGATGTTATTCAACAAGGCTAGACTAATCGCTGAAAATGATATGCGCTACATTCTGTTTCCATCCATATTGTTGTTAGGAATTATACTAGCCCTAGGGCTAAGAGATCCTTTGGTAGCAATTACAACGATTGGAGGTGTGGTCCTCGTAGTTGCTGCTGAGTTGGGAATTCTCTCTTTGTTTGGAGTTGCGATTTCAGTTATCGATGCAGTTGCTTTACCGATAATCATGGGTGTTGCTGTTGACGGGGCGTTCTGGTATTGTCGTTCTTCGCGCAAACGGGATGAAGTCCGGAGGATGCTGCTGGTTGCGATGTTGACCACAGTTTCTGCCGTTTCTTTGGCATTCTTTTCCCCTATTCGTGCGCAGCGAACTTTGGCCTTGGTCATGGTTTTGGGTTTGATTTTTGATTGGTTATTGACGCGTTTTATCCTCGAAGATTTCTATCTCTCTCGTCGTTCTGAAGAAAGTCTAGTCGATCGAACTCCAATGCGTTCGCATCCTCTGCTGTTCTGGTGTTGGCCAGTGGCTTTGTTGCTCCTGACTTCGGTTGCTCTGGTAGCCCCTGCTGGATTCAAGGTCTTGGATGTTGAACAATTCTTGCCGGAGGATGATTCTTCGATATTGGAGATGCACGAAATTAGTTCGGAATACGTGCTAGCCTCTAGTGCTACAACTTGGATAGCGGTTGATGCCGATGGTGATTCTGAAGAAGAATTACGAAGAGTGCAAGTTCTTCAACGGCAGTTAGGTCAACATCCGAGTATCATTACATTCGATACGGGTGTTGTTAGATCACCAATGGTCTTCGGAATTCCAACACAGAATGGAAGTAGTATAGATCAGGTATCGGGTGACGATGAAGGTACGTTGTTGTTGCAGGATTCTAGATTGCAACGTGATGGAGTTACTTCAGGAATTGCAATAATCGTTCTCATCGATGTTCAGAACGTAGATGCTGCCATACAGTTTGGTAAGGATGCTAGGAACTTGATTTCATCGAATGGATTTGAAGGCGGAGTTGGTGGGGATCTAATCAAGAGTGCTGAGTTGACCAAGGAATTCGATGAAGAAAGAATGACCCAGATAATATTGGCAGGTCTAGCAGTATACATCGTAGCTTGGTTCGTACTGCGTTCTCCTTTGCAGGCTGCGAGAATTGCGATAGGAACACTGGCGGTTGGAATAGCAATCGATGGCATGGCCAGTTTGATTACAGGTAGAGGAATCATTACTGCTCCAGCGGTATTATTGGGAATGGGATTCACTGCTGATTATCTATCACACGCTAGTGTTGATCATGCCCCGACTAGAAGAGATAACTCCGCAAGATGGTGGGCCGCCTTCTCTTCATTGTCAGCATTCGTACTGCTAAGTTTTGCAACATTTCCTCCAGCCAAGGAATCCGGACAATTGCTGATTATCAGTATTATTTTCTCTGTTGTTCTGGCGACATGTCTTTCTTTCCAGCATCTGAAAAGCGACGCTATAGAACAAGAGGAATGAATCACAAATCAATCATCTTAGGCATTTCACTATCTTGGTCTTCTATCAATCCCGCCTGGTCCAATTCTGAGGCTACAGGCTTTGTCTCGACTGCCCCATCGAATGAGGCCCATGATTCAACCAAGCCCATTTCGCTCAGTTTCTTTCTTCGACGGCCAGCAAGGAATACCAAGAGTAAGATCAGAAGTGCCCCACCTCCGATTCCACCGCCAATCTGGCCCCAATTGGTCTCAGTTAATTCTGCTTCAACCTGTAAATCCAGAGTCATGTCTCTAACTACATCTCCATCTGTTGCAATTATCTTCAATTGCATCCATCCAGAACCACTTGGAATGAAAGTCAAGTTTCCACTCCACCTTCCATCATTTTCTTCCAGTTCGAAATTCCATTTCTGATCATATGCACCGTGAGAGAGTATTGCTTCAACCAACTCAGTGCTCCCATCAGCGTCAAACATCTCAAACTCAATCTGTAGCGTTGTCTTCACCCCTGCAGTGAATTTATTCTGTGAGAGAGTCAGGTTACTCAACTCTGGCCAAGATTCTCTCAGTGTCAGATTGAAATGGAATTCGTCAAATTTTCCTCTAGTATCTGTGACTACTAATTTGATGTGATGATTTCCAGTAGCAAGTTCAACTTCTCCGTAGGCAAGATTCAGTATCTCATTCCATGTTCCGTCATCTTCGTACCTGAACCATTCGTATTTGGCGATGTCTCCATCTGCATCGGAAGATGAATTGCTAGAGAAGAACACCTTATCCGATGGGTTGAGCGTTTTGGAAACGCCAGGTATGATATCGGGGGAGTCAACTGCTGCAACAGGTGCAGAATCCGCAACCACCACTGTAATCGTCTGATTGCTCTGCATTCCTGAATCATCACGTAACCAGAATGTCAACTCATGCGTACCAGAGGGTAATTGAATTGCATAATTGCCAATTGCATCCACTTCTTCAAGTAGTGGACCATCGATTAATGGATGGTTGCTAAACAAGGTCATGGTGAATGTATCAGCATCGTAGTCAACAGAATTGGAGGCATCGATGAAAATAGTGTCCTTAGACTCGAACCCCATTCCGTCATATGGAGTGACTAGTCCTAGTACCGGAGCAGACGGATTCACTTTGATGTTGAAGGAAGAAGAGGAAGCGCCACCCAGAAGGTCATCGAAAGTGACGGTCACATTATGATCTCCAGCAGGCAATCTTCCGCTCCAAATTAGCCAATCCACGCCCTGAGGAGTCAGAGGCCCACTAACGTTGGAAACCCAGTCAATACTCAATAGATCCGAACCGTCTGGATGCGGAGTGTTAGAGCAAATCCAGTAACCGACTGGATAATCATCGCACCACGAGTCCCAGTCTCCGGAACCTTCAGTACTGAAATTGACTATTGTCGAGGTGTCGACAACAAGGCCGTCTTCAGGAGCATCGATGACTACCACGGGAGCGCTGTTCTCGACCACAACAATTTGTGTCAATTCGTTAATTGTCCCCATTTTATTCAACTGGTCATCCCAGACTTGAACGATTATTTCGTGACTTCCGCGGGATAGATGTCCTTGCCAGATTAGAATGCTAGCGTTGACATCAGACGCTCCTAATTCACCGTCTATACTGGAGATCCAGCGAATGCCAATAGAGTCTCCTTCTGGGTCTATGGTTCCACTTGAATCAAGAGTAACTATCTGGTCAGATGTGTTTGCTTGTCTGCTGACTTCCAATGCAGGCACAGGTATCTCATTGTACAGTTCAATCCCTATGCTCCATACCGATTCGGGGTTAATTCCATCGCTGAAACCTAGTTCCAAAGTGAAATTTGCTTGTTGAGAATCTGCGAAACTAATATTCCATTCTTCGGGGCAATCAGAAGCACATGTTTGTGAAGAAGGCCAGAAACTGGCCCATGTGCGTCGGCTGAGGGAGTCCCCTTCAGGGTCTAGAGTAGAACTGGAATTTATCGTGAGTTCACCGGTCCAAGGCATGCGAATGATATTGTCAGCAGAATCGGGTGTAGGAGTAGTAGTGATGCTGACTATTGGTGCAAGGTTAGTCAATTCGATAGTACGAGTTTCAGAGATACAATTGTTTGCCTCATCACAAATCTGCAAAGTAATGTCATGTACCCCATCACTTAGAGAAACACCTGTACCGTCATTTACAGATACGAATGAAGATGATCCAAATTCTCCATTCAAGGATGATGTCCATGTAAATGTCAGGGTGTCGTTATCCAAATCCCATGAATCGCTGGCATTGAATTCGATATTCGCTCCACTGGCGAATATCTCTTGGTCTTCTGGTGTTGACCAAATCATGAATGGAGGTTGGTTCGCTAAGTCGAGTACACAGTACAATATTTCATCATCTTCGAATGAAAAGGTAGTGGTGTTCGTGGTGTTATCGTATGTGCATTCTACTGAGACTTGGGTGAAGGTGCTCGCCCCTGTATCATCCCAGCGCTGACCAATGTAATTGGGGAATTTGTCGAAGCCCAGCCAATCACTGACGTATTGGAAGTCGCTTGAGAATTGATCGAAACTAACCTCTACATCAGCTCTAGGGACTCCATTTCCACGTTGGTTGATTACCCAGATAGTAATGTCCCAAGCCAAATCGATATGTGCACCTGAAGGGATAACGGCTAAGGTCAAGTCGATGTTTTCGGCCTGATGTAACCTCAAGGTGGAGTTAGTATCCAATGATATGACGTGTCCTCCACTTTCATCAAAAGTGGTTGACCAGTTAGCATTTACATTCTCCAGATTTACAGTTCCAGTACAGTCATTACTGATATTGAGGGCAATGCTCGTGATACTGCTGTGATTACTAAGGCGAAGACAGTCACTGCCGCGTAGGGTCGTGTGAGATAATTCGCTAACCCATGAGCCACTATCATCCCCATCCCAATGCAGTCCGAGGTGACTGCCGTGCATGTCTAAGCCATCGATAACTCCAGCAGCATCTTTGATGTCGATTGCAGGTCCACTTCTGTTCAGCCAAACATTTACGCCGAGTATGTTGAAATGTCCACCTTGGAATGATTTGGTAAGTCCGCTGTTGTCTATTGCGATTGCAGGGGTTCCATTCAATGGGTCGTATATTTCGAAGCCATCTAACCACAGGTCAACGCTATCTTTGGCCCAAACCGCTCCCCAAGCATCACCGCGAGAAACACAATTTCGGCACATGACGTCACCACTGTTGGATTCAAGGTCGTTGGATTCAATGAATACCATGCCTGCTCCATCTTCGGGACCTGTTGATTGGTGTCCATTCCCAGAACTTGAAACGTTGCTCAATTCCACTTTACGACCATCATTGACCTTGATTCCTGATAGGTTGTTGTGATGAATCTCCATCCCATCTACCACCATTGCGGAACCATCGACGTACATTCCTTGTGCGGAATTGTTGGCCAACATCCAATCGTTTCCTTGGATGGCCCCTCCGCCTTCTGCCCAGATTCCTGGACCTGCTGAGTTTTCAATGCTCAAATTGTTCATTATCGGGGCGAAGAATGCTGCAGTGTTGTAAATTCCAGCCGCATGTGCACCTTTGACAGGGTTACCGCAATTCTTGATGCTGGCATTGTTGATGGTAGTAGTGGAATCAGCGAAGAATAATCTGATACCAGGGGCGATATTGTCTTCGATTAAGGCGTCTTCAATCCAAGCACCACTGGCATTAATCTCTAGTGCGGCTTCAGCCCAATTCTGATCTGCAGCCCCGCTACCTCCGGTACCTCTTATCTCGAGGCCTTCAATGATTGCAGATTGGTAATTTGTGTAATTCATGTGATCGCTTTTATCGACCATCATTCCTCTAAACTGACTATCTTCGATAACTACTCGGCGCATAACTGCGCGGGTAATCGATGAATCCGTGATATGTCTGATGTAGACTCCGTTATCGCTTTCATCAATATATGCGTCTTCGATGAGTAATTGTGAGTCTTCGATCCAGATGGCTGCAGAAAGTGATAGAACCGCACCTCCGATATTGGTGAATGTCAAGTTACGGTACATGCCACCAGAATTACCCCAGACGTTCATCGCTCTGTTTTCTAATCCATCAGCTGTAAATCTCTCAACTATCGGAGTAGAATAATTGCCTACTGATAATCCAATGCCCTGTCTCCACTCGACTCCATTGGCGAAACCTTGCCCTCCATCTTGGATATTGAGGTCCCTGATGATTGGGGATGCTGAGTTGAACAAATCTATCGCGACTCGATCAGCATCTTCGATAGAGACGTTATACAGGCCGGGGTTGCTGTTGTAGATTGTAATCGCATATTCAGAGTCTTCAATGGTGAGATTGTCGATGATACTACCGCGGTTTTTTGAAGTGGAATTGAACTGAAGTCCTTGATGATCTCCGAATCCTTGACTGTGAATCTTTGCGGGACAGGATTGTGTTCCTTTGACGGTCAATCTCCCATCAATGTAGATTCTGATACCTGAAGCCATCCAAATTTGGGTGCAGTCATCGATAATCAGTGCGTCTGAAGAAGATACATGATATGAAGAATTGAGCCAGACATTTCCACTCCAGGTAGTTGTCGCTCTAGCACTACTTGCAGATGCATCATTTGATTCATGTTCTTGCGATAATGGTGAAATTGTCGAATATGGGCAAAGTATCAGCAGGCCGAGCACAAGAAAAACAGCATACTGCGGCCTCATGTATTGCGAGGCTAGCCCTTTGTCTGTTAAAGGAACCCCTTGATGTGTAACGTCAAAATCGGTAGTTGTATCAATAATTCGCAAGTACATGCTTTCGGATACTAACAGAATTCACAATTCAGTTCCGATCAATGTCTTGGTATCTTTGATACCGGGAATAACTCTGACCTGTTCGACAATACAACGAGTAAGTTCAGCCTCATCGTCTGCTTGAATCTTAGCGATTAAATCATATTCGCCAAATAGCATCCAACGTCCTGAAACCATTTCGATATTATCTAGAGCAGAACGTATGTCATGCTCAAATCCTGCCATGGTGTTGATTAATACGAATCCAATTGCCATTTTTTCACCTCAGTAATCTACTGCAATCAAGGTCTGGGTATCGCTAACGCCCTCAATCAATCTGAACTCGTGCATCAAGTAGGAAGTGAGAGTCTTCTGGTCAATTGCTGACACTCTGGCAAGTAGATCATACTCCCCATAGAGAACGTGCAATTCAGCCACATTTTCATGCCCATCAAGAGCAAAGTAAACATCTCTTTCTTTGGACGGTTGAGTCTTGAATAGAATGAATGCTTCAGGCATCTTGACACCTTTTCAGAACTCCGACCAATGCCCCCTTCTTGATGGTTACCCCGAAGGAAATGTGAACTTGGATTGAAAATCTGATAGCATTCTCAAATCGTTAATTCAGTACCTTCCGCCAGCCCTTCTTGACCCAGGTGAACCCCCAGGTCCACCCATTCCTTGCTGGCGCATTCTTCCTGGTAACATTGGGCCACTTTGCTGCATGTTTCCTCCACGACCCATGCCTCCTGAACCAGCACTACTCTTGCCGCCCAATAGGCGCACTTGTTCCTGATCCTCGAATTGCTCTTTCATTCGCTCAAACATGTTTCTCAACAACATTCCATGCTCAACCTTCACCTTCCGGTTGATAACCATGTCATCGATATCATCTTCGTATTCCTTGAGCATGTCCATATCCTTACAATCTTCAAGCCTGTTTCGCATTTTCTTGTAGCGTCGACGCTTTCTCATCAAGGCGAAAACGGTCAATGGAATCATGGCTAAAGGAACCAACAATTCACTAGTGATTAGGTCGATAAGCCAAGATACAGAAATCTCTACTCCTTCAGGGTCATATTGAGATTTGAAGCCTTCACCGGGAACATAGAATAATCCAGTTTCTGCAGCTCCATATTGATTGAAAGGAGTATTTTCAGGATCCTTGTAATCACTTCCACGTTCCTTTTCAAATTCATCTGGGAACCCATCCCCATCTCTGTCGTGATCCAAGACATCAGGAATGAAATCTCCATCAATATCTGGTGGTTTTGATTCAGGGTCGAATGGATCGTAAGTTATGTCGGCTGTAGACGCATCCATTTCATTGTCATTGGTAATATCATCTCCATCAATATCCGGATCGAGGATATCAGGCATTCCATCTTCGTCAAGATCTGAACAACCGTTCATGAAGATGTTACTTGTTCCTTTGAGACTTGGGCAATCATCTGTTAGTATGTGTCCGAACTGATCTGCCCATCCATCTCCATCCGCATCTGACCATATATCTGGATCATTTTCCCAGACATCGTTGTTATCACCTACGCCATCTCCATCAGAATCCATCCATTCGCCTTCATCTTCAGGGAATTGATCGATTAGGTCATTGATTCCATCATTATCACCATCTTCAGAACAATCTACCGAACTGTTTGTTTCTTTGTTGGTACAGATATCAGAATTATCTCCGATTCCATCTTTGTCCTTATCTCGGAATTCAGTGGGATCTTCGGGGAAGGCATCAATGATGTCTGCAATTCCATCACCATCATAATCTAGAGGTTTAGATTCAGGGTTGTTCGGATTAGTACCTAATTGCATCTCCATTGTATTGTTGAATCCATCTCCATCTGTGTCTTCATCTTTTATCAGGGAGGTTTGACAGTTTGGTTTAATGAAATCCGGCAATCCATCGCGGTCCATGTCATGAGCAGCGCATTGGTCATTCGGGAATTCATCACCATTGGTGCCGTTCAAATTATCGCCGAATCCATCGCCATCTG
>DAWL01000137.1 GCA_002505935.1 Euryarchaeota archaeon UBA226
TACTGATAATGAAGAAGACGAATGGGATGATATTGAGGATGTCACAGAATCTGTGGAAGATTTGGAAGATGATTGGGATGAATGGGACGAGGAAGAGGTTGAAGCCCCTCTGCCTGTGAATATCACAAAGAAAGAACGTAAGCGTTTAGAGAGCCAAAGAAAATCGGAACAAAGGTCGGTTAAGAAAGCCGAGAAGAAGGCCAAGAAAAGAGGCCTTGCTGAAGTTGGTAGAATGAAAGGCTCCCAAGTAGATCTACACATGATGCGTTCTACTACTGGTAGAAAATTAGTCAGTGTTAAGGCAGCACCAAAAGGATCGACTGGAAGTAAAACAGTAGAGACCCGTGAAGGCCGAGACATCGAGATAGATTTGGGAGGGGGAGTAGTAGAAAGTGGGGGTAAGGTAATCAAAGAAAGCACCGCCCTCGACGAACTTCTTGAAGAATTAGAATGGGCCTTACTCGAAGCAGATATGAGTAGTGATGCAGTTACTGAAGTTTTGAGGGCGCTAAGAACAGAACTTGTAGGTAGTAGATTACGCAAAGGGGCAGACATATCCAAAGTTGTAGAGGCTAGTTTGAAAAGAGCCCTTCATACATTATTGAGTGCGGATTATTGGGATTTTAATGCAACCGTAGATTCAATGATCGACGCAGGAGATACGCCTGTTGTAATCATGATGGTTGGAGTTAATGGGACAGGTAAGACAACCACTACTGCAAAAATCGCCCATCGATTGAAGGAAGATGGCCGTACAGTTGTTGCGGCAGCAGCAGATACCTTCAGAGCAGGGGCAATCGAACAACTTGAAACTCATTGTGACCGTATAGGTATACGCTGCATTTCTAGTCAACGTGGGGGTGATGCTGCAGCGATTGCCCGCGACGCTGTTGAAAGTGCAAAGGCCAGAGATGCCGATGTAGTCATCATCGATACCGCTGGAAGAATGCAAAACAAAACCAATCTAATGAACGAGTTACAGAAGGTCCACCGCGTCTGTAAACCCCATTTGGTTTTGTTTGTTGGAGATGCATTAGCTGGTAATGATGCAGTTGACCAAGCCGTTCAATTCCAGGAAATTTTGAAATTCGATGGAGCAGTACTTTCCAAGATGGATACCGATGCTAAAGGGGGAGCAGGGCTATCTATTGCATTTTCAACAGGGCGCCCTATTGTATTAGCAGGAATTGGTCAAGAATATGAGGATTTGATTCAATTCGACCCAACATGGTTACTGAAACAATTGTGGGATTGATTAGATTCATCATTAATGACTTGGAGGAGTAATTCATGGAAGAGGATATTTTCAACGACGAGGCAAGCGCCAGATTGTTCACGGTCATTCATATGTTTCAACGCTCGGCACTAGTAAATCTAGGATTCATTACCGATCACGAAGGAACCGCTCACTGGAATCCGGCTGAGGCCAAAGAAGCCATCGACATTCTCTCAATGCTTCAAAAAAAGACAGCAGGCAATCTAAACAATACAGAAGAACAACTTCTCAAGGGCGTGATTTCAGAATTGCAAATGCAATTTGTCAAGGCCCCTGAATTAAAGAGGCTCAGGGAAGAAGAACAAGCAACCAGTGAAGAAGCGCATCAAGCCTTTACTAACCCAAGAGAGGGCCCGGTAGAGGAATTGGTCTCTGATGACGCTGAAGAGGAATGAACTCTGCGAACGCTTCATGACCTCAAGCGTGGTGAGGATAGCATGAGCCGTGTTGGAGAGGTGGATGACCCCGATGCGCCCACAGTTCTGATTGTCGACAATAATCAGATGACACACATGAGGCTCAAACAAATATTTACTCAGCGTGAATTCAACATTATCGAATGTACTGATGGAGATAAAGCGGTTGACGAATATATTCGCCATGAACCCGAACTCGTCATGCTTTCACTAGATATTCCCACCTTAGATGGACATGTTACTGCATTGGAGATGAGGGAACACGGGGGAGATTGCCGCATCGTATTTCTAGCCCCTCGTAGATTGAGAGATTTAGCCGAGAACGCAACCCATTCCGCTGGAGCAGTAGCATGGTTGGAAAAACCGATCACGGACACGTCATTAGAGGAGAAGTGGCAAGATATCTTAGGTCCAATACCAGATGCCCCAGGTCTAGATGATTTAGATGAATTACATCCGATGAAGGAAGAAGACGTGATTGAAGTATCAATTGAAGAAGATGGGGCTCCAAACCTGAACCTCCCCCCACTTCCATTACCTGAACTTCCGATTCAACTCCCGTCAGAAGAGGATAATGAACCAACCCTAACGTTACCGATTAACCCGGTGGCTGAAAAGAAGAAGAAAAAGAAAAGCAAACTGTGGTGGCTACCAGTTCTGACCATAGTTATTCTAGTAGCATGGCAAGTAAATGCCACATATACATACATCCAACTCACTTGAGAGGATTATCCATCGCGATAACCATTTTTTGGTCATGGAGTTGACTGCCCATGGGGGCTTGAATCACTTCTTCGATATGCACATTCGAATCATTGAGTAGAGTCGGGTCTCCCATTGCAAGCCTTGAATCTAGAGAACCCATTCTTTTCCAATGGCGAAACGCCATCCAGACCAAAACACAGGTTGCAGTTCCGGCTAAAACCCAAGAAACAACACTCATTTCCCCCTCTCCAATAAAGCATCCCACGATGCTTGAGCATATGCCGAAGCAGCGGCACCAGGATTCTCTGATTTGTGAATTCCACTTCCAACAATAATCCCATCCGAACCAGCCAACACCGCTTCTCTTGGATGACCATATCTTTGGCCCATTTCCCCATCCCCTACATTCAGATTAACACCCGGGGTCCAGATCATTTTCTCCACACCAACCTTTTCTCTCAAACGTGCAATTTCTTCCGCATCGCTTCCATTGCCAATAAATCCGAAAACACCTTCGTGCGCTGAACCAACTTCAACAACTTTGTTTGAATAATCTCCTTGAAGCAAATTACCACGACTACTCATCTGGGCTAATAGTAAGACTCCTCCAATTCTACCGGCATTAGACCAAGCTTCTTGCAAACCATCAACAATATCTGGGCCACTAATCAAGTGAGCAGTAACAATATCTCCCCAGTTACTGATATTATGAACTCCCCCCATTTGGTCTCTAGATATCTTTCCGATATCTGCAAATTTACGGTCTTCAAAAATTAGCATACCTGCCTCCTTCGCTTTATTACAAAACTCACCCCAGGCACCTGGAGTCCAATCAGCGACAAGATCAACATGAGTTTTCAGAGCAACAACATATGGAGAAACCAACTCCAATAATTGATTCAGCCCCTCCATTTCATACCTATCTGCGGCCAACACAACAAGGCTTTGTTTTTTCACACAAGCCCTCATCCATTCGCGGGCCAACTCCGACTCGTTGGAAGACCAACGCTCACCCCAGATATTGGCACCCATCAGCAATGCTCAACGGCTTCGGCGTGTCAACCTTACGATAATAAATCCTGCATTGTATCTACAATTACCTCATATGGTGATTTCACACTATCCAATAATTCAAATTGACTTGAAGAATCATAATCAACATGAGTTCCGATACTACCCCTCATGTCTTTGAGACGGAGTTTGGGGTGAAAAATCGCCACTCCATATGCAAGTATTCGTGGTAAATTACGAACCGCCCATTTCCGTTGAGGAAATTCTTTTCTCAATAACAAACCAACATCCCGCATCCACAT
>DAWL01000024.1 GCA_002505935.1 Euryarchaeota archaeon UBA226
ATCATCGGGATGAAAAGAGATAGTGCCCATCCTGCCTGTTCAGCCTGTGATGCAACATCGGCATCTGCGGAATCTCCACTCCAGCGCAGAGGGTCAAGGGTGTCTTCGACATCCAAACCGTGCGCAGTTAATGTTTGGTTGACCAACATCTCTTCCCATGTTTCAAGGGCACTGATTATTCTCGAAAATGCTTCATTTGATCTTTCATCTGTCGAATCTCTGATGATTGCATAGTTCCAAGTATTATTGTTCGGGTCCTCTTCAATTCTCAGAACCGCTTGCGTCTCCCCATTTTTGATTCGTTGGGAATCCTCCAGGGGCTTTGATAGGTCTTGACCTAATTCATCGGGTAATTCTTCAAAACTGAGATTCAAGCGATCGTTGCTCAGATTATCGAGTAATGCAGCGTCTAATCCAGCACCCTGAACCACGATGTCTAGGTCCATGGCTTGACGTTCTGCTGCTTCCATTTGCATAACAAATGGAAGGGCAAAAAACAGCAGCGGGAAAATGAGTAATGGGATGACGATAACTGCAACGAGAGTGCGCCAGTCTCTGACGAAGTCAACCAATTCTTTCCATGCGATGGCTCTGATCCTACGCATTCTTATTCTCGCATCACTCATCTTCAGAAACCTCCCTGTTTCGTGATGAAGGTGTCAAGAATGACCTCCACATTTTACTCAATTTACTCTCAGGCTCATCTTTAGCATCCGTTCTTGCGACATCTGAAGTCAGTGCTACATATGCTTCTTCCAAACTTTCAGTTTGTGTGGAATCCATCAATTCATCAGGGGTTCCATCAATACGAATCTGTCCATTATGCATTATTATTATTCGATCACAAACCAGTTGTGCTTCGGCTAGATGGTGTGTGCTGTAAATCACAGTACCTCCCTCAGCACGTAGTTGCCTTACCAGTTCTCTGACCATCCTTGCACTAGTCACATCCAGCCCACCAGTTGGCTCGTCAAGTAACAAAATCTCTGGGCCGTGAACTAACGCTCTCAGTAGTGCAGTTTTTTGTCGCATTCCACGACTAAATCCACGAGTGTGCCTATGCAAGTCTTCAGCAAAGTCCAATGCCTTTGCAAATCTCAGAGTCCTAGTCCAAGCCACATCATCTTCGATACCGTGTAAACGTGAATGATAGCGAATGTTTTCCCAAGCAGTCAGTCTGTGATACAATCCCGTCGATTCAGGGACTACTCCAAGTTTAGATCTCAATTCGTGTACCGGTCTTTGGAGCCCTTCCTCAGTATGAAAAGAGATACTTCCTTCGCTTGGCCGATAGAGTCCGCAAAGTAGACGCAACATGGTGGTCTTACCCGCACCATTTCCACCCACCAAGCCGACAATGTCGCCACGAGACAATGTCAAATCAACTCCATCAACAGCAACTATGTCGCTAAATCGCTTCTCTACTCCCTTGGAAGACAGGAGTACCGACATGCTCAATTCCTTCCGGATTCAATGGCTTGATTAAGTCCTGGATGCTTGGTTTCCAGCCTTTCAGCCCGTTCTAATTGTTGCCTTAGGAGTTCGCCTACCTCTTTCTGTGGTATTCCAGCATCAATGTGGTTTGCAACCATTTCAAGTGCTCCGGTTATCGCTCCTGCATCTAGATATGCATCATTACTGATGACACCTTCCTGCAAGCAGGTTTCAAGGCGTCCGGTGAGGTATTCCACTTCTTCCCTAACTCTGACTACATCTAGATGTGGCTGAGAGATTAGGTGGTCGATACAGGTGCGCATATTTTTGCCGACCTGTGAAAGGGTCTTGACGCTTATGTTCAAAGCCGCCGCATCAAAGGTGCTGAGAAAGCTCCACAAGCACTCCTCCTGTACTATGTGGGTGTACAAATGCAATCAGGGTGTTTCCTGCCCCTTTGCGCGGTTCTTCATCAATCAATCTGACCCCATTTGCCTTGAGATGTTTGAGCATCGATACCAAATCTGAAACCCTGAAGCAAATCTGCTGTATGCCTGCCCCTTTCTTATCCAGAAATTTTCCTATTGGTGTATCTTTCGAGGTGGGTTCAAGCAATTCTAGGCGGGGTGTGAAACCTTCTTCCGGAGAAGTGGAAAAGAATCTGATAGAAACCCCTTGTTCTTCGTTAAGTTCATCTTCCTCTGATTCAAACAATCCTAAGAGGCGCCAAAATGTGCTCCCTTCCTCAAGACTATATGTCGCAATTCCAATGTGATCCAAATGTATGGTCAATTCTTCCATGTTTTCACCTCAGAATCCACTAGCAGCCATGTAGGTGCCAAATACTTCTTTCATAGCGCCGATTATCTCTCCAAGAGTTGCCTCTGCCTTTACCGCTGAAAGTACTGCAGGGAATAGATTCCCCCCATTTGATGCAACTCTACTGATTTCATCTAGACTGTCCTGGCATTTACTCCCATCTCGACTTTCTCTTAATCTTGCTAGGCTGCGACATTGTTGTTCCTGCAATTCGGGATCAATCTTCTGTGCTGCTGGAACCTTTTCTTCATCCATCAAAGCGTGATTGACTCCTATTATTTTGCGTTCTCCTTGCTCGATTTCATTGTGATGTTGGTAAGCCGCATCATGTATACTTCTTTGTTGATAGCCGGCCTCAATCGCTTGCAAGGCACCTCCTTTGTTTTCGATAACTGAAATCTCTTCCATTGAGGCTTGTTTAATTGATTCAGTCAGATTTTCAACGAACCATGAACCGCCCATCGGATCGACGACATCTGCAGCCCCACTCTCTTCAGCTATGATTTGTTGAGTGCGTAAGGCAACAGTTGCACTTTCCATCGTTGGTAGCCCTAATGCTTCATCATAGGAGTTAGTATGCAATGATTGAGTCCCGCCACATACTGCAGCTAAAGCCTGTATAGTGACTCTAGCGATGTTGTTCAGCGGCTGTTGTGCAGTCAATGAGACTCCAGCAACCTGAGTATGGAATCTCAGCATCGCACTTTTTGGGTTATTTGGAGAATATCTTTGGCTCACCAAATCATACCATAGTGATCTAGCGGCGCGAAATTTAGCAACTTCCTCAAAGAAATCGTTGTGGCAATTGAAAAAGAATGACAACCTCGGTGCAAAGACATCGATATCCAAACCCTTGGAAAGTGCAGCATCAACATATGCCAATGCATTAGATAGAGTGAATGCGACTTCTTGTACGGCAGTAGAACCTGCTTCCCTGATGTGATAGCCACTGATGCTTATTGTATTCCACTGGGGTACTTTCTGAGCACAATACTCGAAGATATCTGTAATCAGTCGCATAGATGCCTCAGGAGGGAAAATGTGGGTTCCTCTTGCAATGTATTCCTT